>JANNCG010000060.1:0-2137 GCA_031386385.1 Myxococcales bacterium | reverse complement strand
AATCGCGGAGGCACAGTCACCATCGCTCCCGGGCGCGCCACCGGCTGGACTGAGCAGTCGTATCTGTTTCGCGACACGCCGCCGCAAGGCTTCTCTCCGCTCTTGCTTCCATGGCAGACCCGCGCTCCAGTGACTTACCGCTGGAACGGCACAGCCTTGGTGCCCTAGAGCCCCTGTCTTTTGGATTACATCCCGTCGTCGTAGCGTCGCCGTGACCAGTGAAAAGTTTTGTGCGCTGGATCACAGCGAAGCATCTGTCGCCAGCCTCCTCGGCCGTCCTCACCCACCAAAACTAAAACAAACCGATCATTATCAACGCTAAAGGTCGGCAGTGTTTGCCCGAGGCTCTCGCGAAACAACAACCGCCTACCTGCGTCGGTGTCGCTCAAATCCGTGAGCTCAATGACACACTCTCGGCGGACAAACGTGCCCTGGCAGCGTCCTGCGACGTGGACGATGAGTCCGGTATCCGGCAGCCAAATCCCAGCCCGCTCGCCGGGCGAAGGTTCGGGAAGTTCAGTAAACGCCGCTGAACCGATGCGAGTAGATGCCGTTCTGCAACTTGATATTCCCGCCAGTGCCACCGCAAAAAGAACGCCAGAAAGAGGCACAAAGTTGACCAAACGCATGGTTCGCATTTACAGCAGTGTGGCGGTTGTTCGCAACCGATCTGGTTTGTGAGGTTTTTGCGCCTTAGTAGTGTCTTGAGATGAAAGTTATTCCTCCGCTCCCCGTTGTCGGTGCTCTTTTCGCTCTCGTAGGCGGCGCATCGGGCTATTTGTTGCTTCCGGACCGAGCGATTGAGCGCGTGGCGCTTCCGGTGGTGAAGGTGCTCGGACGACCTCTTGCGGCGGGGCGAGATCCTGCGCAAATGGCGAGACAATTTGCACGAACCTATCTTCGAGAGCATGTCCGCATTGCCACCCGAGTCACGGTGGTTGTGCAAGAGGGCGAGGGGATTCGGCAGCGCGAAGAAGAGCGTGTGATCGATCGCTCGCGTGAAGATTTTGGTGCCCGTGTGGATGAGCGCTTGCTGACGCACCTCATCACTGCAGCGATGGACCCCGCGAGCGCGCTGGTCCGACATCACGCTGCCACTTCGCCAGGGCAACCAGTGGATTTACCCCTCCCAGTCCAGCTGGATGGAAGCGTCGCTTTTCCGCTGTTAATGCAGCTAAAAGAAGATCTCGACCACGCTCCGGTGGACGCTCGTCTCGACGTTGAGACGCGCCAAGTGATCCCCGAGCAGCCCGGACGATACATGGACGTGTACGCTACCATCGCGCGGCTTGATGAGGCCATGGCGCGCGCGGCGAGCACCGTAGAAATTGCGATCAGCACCTCACCGGCGCGGGTCACTCGTCAGCAGTTGGCCAACGTCGAGATGCGCGAAGTGCTTGGCTACTTTGAGACCAACTACAACGCCGATGAATCCAAGCGCGATCGCACTTACAACCTGCATTTGGCCGCGAGTCGCATCAACGGATACGTGTGGATGCCCGGCGAGATTTTTGATTTCAATGCCGTGGTCGGAGATCGGTCCGAGGCCAACGGTTTTCGCATGGCCACTGTTATTTCTGCCGGCGAACTCATCGACGGAGTCGGAGGTGGTACGTGTCAAATCGCCGGAACACTCCACGCGGCGTCGTTCTTCGCGGGCATGGACATTCTTGATCGGCACCCCCATACGCGCCCCTCTGGCTATATCAAAATGGGCCTCGACGCGACGGTTGTGTACCCCAGTATCAACCTCCGAATGCGCAACAATATGCCGCACCCGGTGGTGATCCATACACGGCTGGGCGGCGGGCTCGCGAGGATTGAGTTGCTTGGCCCGCGGCGTTCAAGGTCGGTGACGTTTATCCGCAAGATTATGCATTTTGATCGGTTTCCGTCGCGAGATGTCCCCGATCCGAACCTGCCGCCTGGGGCTCGCGTTTTGACTCAGCGTGGGATTCCTGGATTTCGCGTCCGTCGCTATCGCATCGTGCGCGAAGGTGATCAAGCAGTCCGCGAACGCTGGGAGGACGCATATCCGCCCACCGTCGAGATTTGGCACGCGGGAATTGGCGGCGGAACAAACGGCCCCCCAAACGCAGACGATCACCCTGAGTACACCGCGGATCAGTACATGGCG
>JANNCG010000057.1:0-1551 GCA_031386385.1 Myxococcales bacterium | reverse complement strand
CACCTGCTCCAGGGCATGGAAAACTCGTCGTGAAAATCCATCCAGCCTCCAGAAGCTACAGCCACAACAAATTTCATTCGAAGCTGCATTTTATCTGGCGGTAGAGGTCGAAGAGCTTGTCTGTGGGCTGTTTCGTTCGCTCAATCCGCGAGGACAGTTCTGGACCACCGAGGACGAGTACGCGCTGAGCGATCGGGCCTATGAGCTGCTCGCGAAACCACAAACCGACCCGCCAATCGACGACATGATGAGTCGCGCGTACAAGCACTTTGATCAGGGATTATGCGGCTACATTGCATTTCACCACATGTGGGAAGAGGTTCAAGTACATCTGCGCGAAGGGGCGAGTTGGAGCAGAAGCGAAGTCCTTGATGGAGTACTTCGAGAGCGTGAACTGCGCCGCCAGATGCACGATCCACAACAGACCACGTACGAGCAGTGGCTTAGCAAAAAGGCCCTGAATTCGCTGCGCGATCAGATCGATCAAGCCGTAAGCAACGGCGCTGAACTGCGAGGTGCGGTGGAGCAACTGGTGACCCGACCGTTGCGCAGCTCGTCGCTCGTGGAGGCGTTTAACGCGCGCATTCGTATCATGCAGACCGCATGTCGCAACGTGAGCGATGAGCTGCTCGCGCTCGCAGCGCTGCAGTGGAACATCAACACCCGCGAAGACGGGCCGCGCAAAGGCACCAGCCCGTACAAACTGTTGGGTGTCCTCGCGAGCCACGATCAACGAGAATGGTGGGACGTTTTACTCGATGAAATGGAGGCCAACGACCAGCGTCACACCCACTGAGCAGCGACAGGACCGCAACAGCGTTGGAGACGGACTGCACTTCCGCAAGCTGCAGCAACGTCGATGTGTGTGCGCGATGCGTCTCTCACGATCTCAAGCCGCGATTTGAACGGTCCCCGCGAAGGTAATTGCGAGGAGGCTTGTCCTCAGCGCCTACGGCACCGCCTCTTAAGACGCACACAAACATCCCCTCAGTTCTGGCGGGCGGTTCCGGCTTCTCTCTCACTCGCACTCTCACCGAGAGTGCCTCAACGCTATCAAGCGTAGGGCTGACACGGAGTGGGACAGGCGCTGCTGTTCACCTCGCCGGTCACATATCTTCGAACCGACGCGATGCGCATTCCGACTTCGCTTGAAGGCATCGTGCAAGTGGTCATCGGGCTCTGGCACATAAACGCGCTCAACCGAGGCTGATCCAAACGAAACTCATTGCTACACAGCGTATTGGGCTGATCTGTGCTCGGGCAAGCTCCCAAAATGGACGCGCCTGACTGGGTCACCCCCCACAAGCACTGACCGTTGGCGGGGCACACAACCAATTCAGCGGCAACATTGGCAGGAAACTGTCCATTCGCGACGTTGTAAAACACCGTGCAGCCCTGTGCGGTGACACACGACGGGTTGATCCCGTCCGAGCGTGCGGGGCATGGGTCAAGCACGACGGTGGGACGATTCGCGGTGTTCACGATCATCGCGGGAGTCCCCGCTGGAGGCGCCCAGCCACTAAAGCACGCCCCCGGAGCCGTCTGTGCGGG
>JANNCG010000021.1:0-5616 GCA_031386385.1 Myxococcales bacterium | reverse complement strand
ATCCCAGTGACCAATTTGTAGACGATGATCGCAAGCGCCCACTGATCGCTTGCAGAAGAGACCGTCTTTGCGCTCTGCCACTGACGTTATGGGGACTCCAGAGTACATGGCCCCGGAGCAGTGGAAGAGCGCAAAGACGGTCTCTTCTGCAAGCGATCAGTGGGCGCTTGCGATCATCGTCTACAAATTGGTCACTGGGATCTCGCCATTTCGTGCTGAAAATGCACAGGGGATCATGTTTCGAGTGGCCAGCGAGTCGATCGCGCCATTTGGTCCCGAGCTCTCTGCTTTTGGGGGATTTGAAAAGGCTCTAGCGAAAGCTCTTGAGAAAGATCCGGCCAATCGATACCGCTCAGTTCGGGCGTTTACCGCAGCGCTTCTTCCGTTCGCGTCGCAGGGCACCCAACAACGGTGGATGAATGAGTTTATTGGCGATCTCGCGACGGATCCCGCGCCGATCATGACTCAAATGCTCTCGGATCTTCCTCCTCCCTTGGCTTCGAGCGTGAAGCCTCCCGCGAGCTCGCAGCCACCCGCCAGCAAAGCTAGGCCTGCGTTGAGCGATTCGCTCGCAGCCAGCGAACAGCAAATTGACGTGCGACCGTTGTCCCGTTTTTCTGTTCGCTATGGGCTCTTGGGGGCGGCCATCACAATCGCGGCCGTCGTTGGCGTTGCAACGAAGGTTTTTGTTCATCGTTCGTCAAGCCAACTTCAAACCTACGACGCCGGCCTGCCAAGTCATCTCACGGCGGCATCACCAACAACCAATCCAACCGCGATCATAGCGACAGGCGAGACCGCTGACGGCGCCGGTCTTTCATACGATGCGGCAGTCACGCTACACCAAGACGCCGGGGTCCATCATTCTCATTTGGGTCATCACGACGGCGCAAGCGCAGAACACCAGGGCACCTCGACAGTCAACCCAGGCACGCCTGCTCCACCGGGACGCACGCCCATCGGCACGGGCCTTCCCGAGTCGCCCAATATATAGCGCGTACGCACCGACAGCCGCACCGACAGCAAAACGCCGCGCTTTAAAACGTCTAAATCAGTGCGTGTGCCCGTGGTCGCCGTGGTCGTGACCGTCGTCGTCACCGTGCACATGCTCGTGCTCGAGCTCTTCTGCGGTCGCTTCACGAACCGTCTCAATCCGAATCTCGAAGTGCAGCTCAACGCCCGCGAGGGGGTGATCTGGAGACAACAGCACGTGCTCTTTGTCGACCTCGACGATCCAAAACACTTGCTCTTCGCCATCGGGCGACTCTGCATGCAGATCCATCCCAACTTCAGGCTCAGGCTCACTCGGCAGCTGCGACCTTGGAATACGCAGCGGTGGCTGCCCCGAAGGCTCGCCGTAGCCCTCACCTGGAGGCACGACCACCGTCAGCTCGTCACCAGGCTTCTTGCCTTCAAGAGCATTCTCGAGACCTGGAACAATCTGTCCAAATCCATGCAAATACGTCAGCGGCCCGTCTTCATCCGAGCTGTCCAACACTTCTTCTTCAGCGTCGGTGAGGGTGTACTCAATGCTGACAACTGTACCGTGAGTGATCTTCATCGCTTTTTACCGGGGCAAGTGTTTACGCGATGATTCGGCGCATTGCTACCGACGAATCACGGTTTGCGACGATTTTTGCGCCTACCAGGCCTCACGACCGCCAATGAAGCTGTACGGATAACCCCAGTCAGGCTTCGACGATTCGTCCAACAATTGAACATCCGCAGGGTCTAATCGCAGCTCAGTAGCCGCGAGCTGATCATCGAGCTGGGCCACCGTTTTTGCACCCAAAATGATCGAAGACGTCTCTTTGCGTTGCAGCAACCACGCGAGCGACACCGCCGTCGGAGTCGTGTCGTGCTTTTGCGCCATTGCACGGATGGTGTCGAGCAGCGACCAGTGCTTGTCGTTGTCAAACGCACGAAAGCTGTCCTTCCACAATTCAAGGCGTGTGCCGGCGGGTGCGGGCTCGTTGCGCTTGTATTTTCCCGTGAGAAATCCGCGGCCGAGCGGCGACCACACCAAGACGCCCATCGAAAAATTTCGACACGTTGGGATCATCTCGCGCTCTGCATCACGCACCGCGAGTGACCACTGCAATTGGCAACTCTCAAACCGCTCGGTGCCACGGCGGTCGGCGCTCCAGAGCGACTCGACCATACGATAGCCGGTATAATTAGAACAACCGATGTAGCGAACCTTGCCGGATCTCACCAGGTCATCGAGCGCGCGAAGCGTCTCATCAATGCCCACGGTCCCGTCCTGCATGTGCACTTGGTAGAGGTCAATCACGTCGGTCTTCAAGCGCTTCAACGAGTCTTCACAGGCCTTCAAGATGTGTTGGCGAGACAATCCCTGATCGTGCGGCCCAGGCTTTGCCCCCTTCACTCCCATCCCAATCGGAAACCTGCACTTCGTCGCGAGCAGCACACTCTGTCGCTTGTCTTTGATCCACTCGCCAGTCAGCTCTTCGCTTCGTCCTTCGGAGTACACATTTGCGGTGTCGATGAGGTTAACGCCTGCATCAATCGCGCGATCAAAGACCCTTCGGCCCTCGTCGTCGCTTGAGGTCACGCCCTTCATAAATCCCTGTGATTCGCCAAAGGTCATGGCGCCCAGAGAGAGGGAGCTGACTTTGAGACCGCTGTTTCCGAGTCGGCGTAGTTCGATTGCCATAGAGGATGGATGCTCGCTTTCGTGATTGCTTGAAGATGAAACGGTGCTTTTTTCGCCCAGCGAAAAGAGCGGGGACGATACCCTAACTTGTGTATGGGTATCAGCAGTCATTTGCAGAGTTGGCAAAAGAAGTTAGAGAAGTTTGAAGATCTGCCGGCCCGAGCAGTCTATGTGCGTGTTGCTATCCTCGCTGCGCTTGTTCGCGTCGCGTACTTTGCCACCTCACACGGCGGTACGTGGGATGAGCCTGTCTTAGACGCGGACACAAACCTCGCGGTCGCGCGTGCATTTATCCACGGAAGCCCGAGCGAGCCGTTCTGGCAGCCACCAGGATTCTCTTGGATTTTGTCACTGATACTGCGCATCAGCGACAGCCTATTGTTCGCACGAGCGGTCTTCGCCGCCCTCTCGTGTGTCACTGTCGTGATGGTCACCTCCGCGTTGATCGCGCTAAAAAAGAGCAACTCTGTCGCAGCTATTGCCGGGACACTGGTAGCGCTCAACGCCGCACTTTTGTACTACGACGGCGACTTCTTACCCCCATCACTCGCGACGTTTTGTCTCAGCGCAGCGGTGTGGTCCACGGTGGTTCTCAAAGATGGGTGGCGACGATCGTTGCTTGTCGGTGCGTGTGTTGGATTTGCAACCCTCACTGTCGGAACGCTCATCTTCGCCCTCGCCCCGTTGACGCTTCACAAAAGCGCCCATCGGGGATTCGGACCGTATGGAACAAAACACATTTTGTCCTGCCTATTTGCTTTTGGATTGATCGTTTCACCTGCAGTCGTTCACAACTACACCCACAACGGTGGAGCCTCAGTGGCCCTGAGCGGCGGGATCAATTTGTGGATCGGAAACAACCCCGACATGAACGAGACCATCGCGCTAAGACCTGGCGCCGGGTGGGAGGCGCTGGCCAACGAGCCAGAGCGAACACTGCATCGACGAACCACGGCGAGAGAGTACGACCAGTACTTCGTGCAGAAGACAAAGACGTTTTGCGTCCAACAGCCGGGACCGTGTGCACTCAACGTCCTTCAGCGAGTGAGACAGCTCGCGAACAGCAAAGAGATCGCCCGCAATGAGAGTCTTATGGTCGCGCGGCGCCAGTCGCCAGTGCTTGAAATTCTATACAATGGCGTGGGAACATTTTTTTGGCCCTGGGGAGTCTTGATGGTCTTGGGGGCGGTGGGGGTGTTCTCGTCCATGCAAAAGCGTATGGCAATTGACTCACAGAACGCGATGTCGTTGTTTCGCTGGCTGCTGCTTGCGCTCGCGATGGGGCCGTTGGTGTTCTTTGTGACGGGGAGATATAGGGTTCCGATGATACCGCTCATGGCGGTGTTTGCAGCATTGGGTGCGGAGCATCTTTGGACGCACCGAAGGTCCATGAGCGGATGGCTGATCGCCCTCGCAGCGCTGGTCCTTACCGCCTGGCCTATGCACCTACCCGTTGATCGTGTGCGCTTTGACAGCGAGCTGCACTATCTTATTGCAGGCGCTCAGCTTCGTCGCAACGACACTTCTGGGGCTGAGCGTTCACTCAAACAAGCCCTACGCGCAAACCCTCGATACCTCGAAGCCGGGATGAACCTTGGACTGCTGTACATCCGTCAGCGCCGACTCGCCGACGCCTTTGGTGTGTATGACGCAATCGTGCGATTTCACCCAGAGAGTACCCGCGCACGTCTCGCGTTTGCCGCGGTCTCAATGGACACCGAGTCGTTCGCCGACGCCCTCGCGCAGTACCAAGCCGTGCTGCTCGTTGAACCACAAAACAAAAGTGCGATCTCTGGCCTATGCGTTCTCGCCGTCCAACAAAACCGACGCGCGGAGGCCCAAGCCCTGTACGCTCGAATTCAAGCCTCTGGTGGCGTTGACGAGACGGACCCGCCGCCGGGATGGCGTATCTGTGAGCAGGCCATTCGCGCCATGTCTCCCTGAGGGTCAACAACCGTGCTGCGGTCACTCTCATCGCTTTTGCCCCCAAGGTGATCGCGAAGTCTACGCCACGAAGTGCGCAGTAAAATTGCAGGGATAGTGACTAACGCATCGGACCATCGGATCCCACTTGGCGCGCCCTCATACACCGGTCGCACGACCACATCGACAACAGCAACACGCAACCTAGCGAGTCGCCCGAGAAGGTCGTTGGGATAACCGTACCGCGGCCAGAGTTTATCGAAGTCCACCTTTCGCGCTGTCTCTGCGCTCATCGCGGTGTACCCACACTGTGAGTCGCCAATACCACCAAGCCCTGTCGCCCAACGCGTGAGCGCCGAGAGCGAAATATTACCTATAAGTCGTACCGTTGGCATCACCGAGACCACCGCACTGTGCCGCAAGCGGTTGCCCTTTGCGTACCCCGCAACACCCTGCAAAACAGGCGCAATCACCGCAGCTAGATCATCGGGGTCCATCTGTCCGTCCCCCGCAAGCACACACAAGATATCCATCTGATCGAGTAGCGCTTGGCGATATCCGGTCGCGATCGCAGCACCAACGCCCTTGTTGCTCGGGTGCGTGATGAGCCGAACCCGAGGATCATTTTGCTCGCGCACCACGGACCCCGTTCGATCGAGCGAGCCGTCATCCACCACATAAATGGCCTCGACCCACAGGGGCACCGTACGCAACACTTTCGCGATGCGAGCCGCCACATTGTACCCCGGAACAATCACTGCAATCCGCGCGCTCATGCCAACTCTGAAAGGGTCCGAACAAGTGCCACGGTCCCGTGGAGTTTGCAACGCTGCACCCACGCCACGCCTGCGCGAATCCCGTCAAAACCCACACTATTGAGCGCAACAAGGACGCGATTTCGCTCGATCCCCTGCAGCGCATCCGTGTGCAACACATCTCCCTCCGTGAGGGTCAAGACGTACGCAAAGAGCCCCTCTTCGCCGTCGTCCTCAATGTCCACCACGCACTGCAGATCG
>JANNCG010000006.1:0-2060 GCA_031386385.1 Myxococcales bacterium | reverse complement strand
AAGGACGTACGGCTGCGAAGCGATCACACGAAGCTGCCGCTCTGTTGCGTGATCGATGTGTTTGGCCCAGACGTGCACGCTCACACGCTGCCCACCGTTCGCGCGCAGAATCGTGGGTGGCTTGTTCATCGCGACGCTCATCCTTCACCGCTCTGAAAAACAAAACGCACCAACGGAACCCGCTTCACCCCAAGCGAATCACTCAGCGACGCCCGCACATACGGAGTCACTCGCTCAAGTGCCTCGTCGTGACTTCGCGTGTACGCTTCGCCCTCGATCAGAATAAAGTGAACTCGCGCTGCACGAAAATCAACCGAAACCTCTACACGTGCGACCCGCACATGCTGCAGCTTTGGATCATTGATTTCGTCGCGAAAGAGCCACTCGAGCTCTTGCTGCAGTCGATGTTCTATTCGTTGTTGTCGAACCCCCGATGACTGAGCGCTTGTGCTGTCGTCCTCGTCCTGGTCCGGTTCGTCGATTACCTCATTCTGTGATGTGTGGTGTGTACGCGATCGATCGCGGTTTTTGCTGTGTTTATTCAAGTGATATCTCGTGATGCAAAAAAGCTTTAACTTTGGCGCGCATGACAAGACCCCGAGTGTGAGCACTCAACGTGAGTGACCCAACACCGTCGCGAGCCTCAGGCTTCATGCGCGATCGTGAGAGCGAGCGCGTTTGCTCACAGCGCCACAGACCGTACGGTTCAATGCGTGAACGGCGAAGAACGCTCGTTAGCTACAAAAGAGCTACGAGCGTGCCGAAGCAACAACAGACGTGCGGGCGCGCGAACAAACGATGTGCACAAAATCGAGATGGATCGTAGTCATGGCAGCCTCGCAACGAGAGATAGGCCCCGACAGTGTGTCTGACGGCACACGCTGTCAACGACCCTTGTTACGTCATGGCGAAGGCAGCAGCGATTCCCCAAAAGCTGCAGCGAGAGGTGGAGCGCGCTTACTTCGCGGGTGTTGGAGCCGCGAGCGACTCCATAAAGTCAACGAGCGTGAGCAAACCGAAGCCTGTCCCGCCCTTCGGGCTGAGCGAGGTCTGCCGATCTGCAAACGCAGGACCCGCAATGTCCATGTGAACCCAGTGTTTCACTCCACCGATAAACTCTCGCAAAAAGAGCGCCGCGGTGATGGTCCCTCCGTTGCGATCGCCGGTGTGCTTCAGGTCTGCGCAGTCGCTCTTTAGTCCTTCGCGCAACTCTTCGATCAACGGAAGTTGCCACACTTGTTCGCCTGAATCCTTGGCCGATTTCAGGTATTTGCGCGCAAAGTCTTCATGGTTGGACATCAACCCCGCCGTGGCACTGCCCAGGGCTACAACACAAGCGCCCGTGAGCGTCGCGTGGTCGATCAGAAAGTCTGGCTTGAGCTTCGCCGCATAGGTGAGCGCGTCTGCGAGGACCAATCGACCCTCGGCGTCGGTGTTGATGATCTCAACGGTCTTGCCGTCGAGCGACCCCCAAATGTCCCCGGGTCGGTACGCGTTGCCATCGGGCATGTTCTCAGCGGCGGCGAAGATCGCGTGCACTTCGACGTCAGGACGCAGTGCGGCGACGGCCTCCATGAGACCGACTGACAACGCAGCGCCGGCCATGTCGCACTTCATGTCGCCCATTCCTGCGGCGGGCTTGATGCACAGACCGCCTGAGTCAAATGTGATCCCTTTGCCGACAACGACCAAGCGTTTGCGATCTTTGCGTGGCTTGCTGGGGATGTAGCTCATGTGCACAAAGTACGGCTCGTGGCGGCTTCCGCGCCCAACAGCGTGAAGCAGGTGCATGCCCTCGGACAGAAGCTTCGCGTGGTTCCACACTTTGATTTGCAGTTTGTGTGTTTTGCACAACTCCGACGCGCGTTTAGCGAGCGCCTCTGGCGTGAGGGTGTTCGGTGGCTCGTTAACTAGGTCGCGGACAAGGTTGACTGCATGGCCGACACCCAGGCCTGCGGCGAGCGCAGTTGCAAATTCATTTTTTGCTCCTGCAGCGGGCTTGGCGGTCTTTTCAACGCGGAGTGCGAGAGTGACCGACTCTGGGTTGACCTTGGGCTTGC
>JANNCG010001423.1:0-7910 GCA_031386385.1 Myxococcales bacterium | reverse complement strand
GCCGTCCTCAGCGTGACCGACGTCGCTCAGCCGGACGGTCATGCCACCGCGAGTAAACAACGCGAGTGAGTTAAACTCGTCGACACTTGGGACGCGTCCCCGCACACGGAGCGAGAGCTGCCGATCACCGCGGGAGACCGTTCCACCAGGGACATCAATATTTTGTGCGGCGAGCGAGCGCGAGACATCACTGATGGTCAGGCCGTACTCTTGCAGCCGCGCGGGGTCGATGGTCACGTTCACTTGTCGTGAACGACCGCCATAAAGCACCACACCACCGACGCCATTGAGTGACTCGATCTGCCGCCGCACTCTGCGCGAGGCGTACTCGGTCAACTCTCGTGTGCTGCGAGGTCCGGACAACGCGATGAGCATCACGGGGGCACCGTCGGGGTCCACACGCTCGACGCGAGGCTGCAAAATACCTTGCGGAAGCACCGAGAGTGTTCGGTTTACGCGATCACGAACCTCTTGCGCTGCCTCGCCGAGTGGCTTGTCCAAATCAAACCGGGCCACCACGACCGAGAGCCCCTCGAAGTTGTTTGACCTCAGCTCGTCCAAACCAGCGATCGAGTTAAGGGAGTCTTCGATCTTGTCGGACACCTCGGACTCCATCTGCTCTGGAGATCCGCCAGGGAGCACCGTGGTCACGATGACAACGGGAAAGTCGATGTTCGGAAACCGATCGACGCCTAATCCAAGCGCACTAAACGAACCGACCACTACGAGCGCCAACATCAGCACCCAGGTGAAAATCGGTCTCTTAACGCATACTGCTGCGAGCCACTGCATGGTGATAAACCTTCTGACGTTTACGGGTTAGCGATCGAGTCTCGGGCGGCGGACGCACGCTTCACACGTGCGATGGCGAGTCGAAGATCGACGTAGCTATTAACGAGTCCAATTCGTGCGGCAAACAGCTGGTTTTCTGCGTCAGAGAGATCGGTCTGTGTCGATGCTCCTGCGCCCAGTCGTTCGCGTCGAATGCGATAGGTCTCTTCGGAAGCGACCAGCGCTGCACGGGCGCTGCTCAGCGAAGCGACCGCACCAGTGTAAGCGTTCCACTGAGCGCGAACTTCGGTCTCAAGCCCATCCCGAAGCTGTGCAAGCTGTGCCATGAGTTGTTGTTGTTGTGCTTCAATGCGCTGCACGCTCGCAAACGTTGAGGCAAATGTGTTCGGCGACCACGACGCCTGAACGGTCAGATCCCAGGTGGGGACAAACGCGTTAGTGTTCGGAAAGATACGCTGGTTTGGATTGGAAATATCCACGTTTCCTGCGATCGCTACGCTGGGAAACCAACCCGTCTGTGTCGCGCTTCGAGTGATCCCCAGCGCGTCCATCTGCCGCTGCAGCGAGCGAATCTCTGGTCGGTCTCGAAGCGCTTGCTCAACCATCGCAGAGAGCGTTGGCATCGACCCCACATCACCATCGACGGCCTCACCAATCATGATCTGCTCGCTTGCGCCCATTCGCGTCCGTTGCCTTAACTGCAGCTCCATCAATGACACCAAATTGCGAGTCTGGGTCACTCGCAGCTCGGCTCCGGCGACGGCGCTCTCGACAGCGAGAAGCTCGACGCGAGCGAGCGTCCCGACCTCGACAAACTGGCTGATATCTCGACGACGGCGACGGGTCAACTCTAGCGCTTGTTCGGACGCTGCAAGCGCTCCAAGTGCTCGAACATACTCATAAAAACTCTCACGTGCCTGCAGCGCTGCGGTGGCCCGCTGCGTCTCTAGATCCAGCCTCCGAGCCTCTACTTGCATCCCCGCTGCCTCATAGAATCGATACAACCGAAGGGGCAAATCGGTCACTGGAATGGCGAGGGACAAACGCACGTTAAAAGTATCGAGGATGGGCTGTTGCAGCACCACGTTTTGCATGAACGCCGCAGGATTCATCGTACATGCCGGAATGTTCATCAAACATCCCGGTGTATTAAATGCCGGAATCGTCCCCGGAGTAATCTCGCTCAGCCGCGTGTAGCGAAAGCTCGCCGAGAAGTTAGGGACCATCGCCCACCCCGACTCTGCGTGCTGCATCTCCGCCACACGAACACCCGAGCGCGCAGCTTCAACAGCGAAGCTCCCACGCACAGCGCGAGCAGCGGCTTGATCTGCCGTGAGCCCTCCAGCTTGAGGGCGAATCGACGCGGGTAGCTCAACGACAGGCGCGCTGACTGTGCTTGGATTTCTCGGGCCTTGTTCAAGGACCGGTGTGGTCGCGAGCAGCTGCGCTTGTCCTGCGGGCTGGCTCGCGGGTTGCGGAGGTGTCTGTAGCGCGGTCTGGGCCGTCGCGGTGGATCCCATCAACGAGGCCGCAGCGATCGCGACTGTGATTGTCCGTTTGAAGAGGGCAGGGTGGTTCATGACAGTCTCTTAGTTCTTTCGCTATTCGGTGACGGCGCTGCCATCTGAAAGACGGTCAAGGCGTCCGAGGGCCAATCGATCATTGGGTTGCACACCTCGCTCGATGAACACCGTTTGCCCCAAACGACTGGCGATCACGATGACACGCTCTTGCACGTGATGATCGGCGGTCAGCACGAATACGCGATGAATTCCAGCTTCGGAGAGGATGGCTTCAGCAGGGACCTCAAAGACGGTCTCTTGCTGATCAAGCTCTACGCGCGCTTGTGCAAAGAGGCCCGGACGCAGCGTCCCATCCAAGTTGGGGATCACCGCTTCGGCAATGAGTGAGCGAGTGTCTGCTCGCACCGCAGCGCTAATGTACTGAATCTGTCCGAGAAACTCGCGGTTCTCAAAGGCATCAACGCGAACACGTACCGCCTGACCACGATGCAGCAACCCAAGCTTCTCTTGCGGCACTTGCACCTCCATACGCAGCGGGTTGGTCCGCACCAGCGTGATCACCGAGCGCTGAGTGGTGACAAACTCGCCGACATTCACCGGTCGCTCAGCGATTTCGCCGTCGAAAGGCGCACGCACGATGCTGTCGCCGACCGTGCGACCGGTTTGTGTCACCGCGACTTGCGCTCCACGAAGGGCAGCCATTGCTCCTCTGGCTCCATTGAGTGAAGCAGCGAGCTGAGCGGCAGCAGCAGCAGAACTCGCACGTGCGCGTTGCAGCTCTTGATCGCTTACGCTTCCGTTGCTGGCGAGCTGCTGGGTGCGACGCAAAACATCTGCCGCGACATCTGCGTTAGCTTGTGCGGCTCGCACTTCTGGGAGAGCGTTTGGATCGCGCGCAGTCCCGGCTTCACCCAACCTCGCTCTCGCTTGATCGAGCGCTGCGCGTGCGTTATCAGCGCTGGATCGATAATCCACATCACGCAGACGGATCAGCGCTTGCCCCGCTTGAACCACATCTCCACGCTCGACAAGGACTGCCTCAACGCGACCTGCGACCAGCGGGGTCAGCTGGGATTGCCGATCACCCACGAGTGTCCCGGTGAGCATCAGCGTGGCGGGACGGGTCCGGGTGAGGACGATCACGGATCGGACGGCGACGGGGCCTTGATCCACCGAAGGGCCGACTCCCGGTTGCGTTGGCGCGGGCTTCTTGCATCCCTCGATAGCAGCAACCAGGCACAAAAAACTAAAAAGTGGGGAAATTAGCCACGAGCGGCGGTTTGTCATCGCGAGCACTTCATCTGGAAAAAGTGGAGGGAGTAATTAAAAATTTTCCCTGTAAATTTGCTGAATAAACTGCGCTAGTTGAGTTCGAAATAGCCACACAAAACCCTATTTAGCTTGGGTGATGTAGTGCCAGATCATTGCGAACGCAATCTTTGAGACGTAAATTAATGTTGCGTGATCAAAGCTCCCCTGACCGACCCAAACCCAACCGGTAAGTCCCCCAAGTCCCCCGTTGAGAGTCCGCCGACCTCCGCTGTCGCCACAGCCACCGCAGCGAGGGTGCCTTTTGGCCCTGGAAGGTATCAGGTTCCGCTGGATGTGACTGAGACCGAGGGGGTGTTCATGATGATGATGCGCGCGGGCCGAGCGCTGGGTGAAAAAATCGAGGCCGCGGTGACCAACAGCGGTGAGTCCATTATCTCTTATCGTCCCCTCGCGATCATTGTGCGATTTGGGCCACAAACACAGCAAGAGATCGCAACTCTCACCGCACAACATCCCGCAGGAGTCTCGCGGATTTTAGCTGACCTCGAAGACCGCAAGCTCGTGCGTCGCGTGCGTGGATCGCACGACCGACGGACCGTGCGAGTCGAGCCCACAGAAGAAGGTCGTCTGTTGTACGAACGCATCAATCCCCGCGTCCTTGAGGCACTTGAGAGCGCACTGAAGCCCCTGTCGCCAGAGGACCGGAAGGCGTTTTTGCACGCCCTCGAAGGGATCGTCGCGGTCAACGAATCGTGAAGACTTTTTCAGGTCGTTGTAGCCGCATCGGCACACTGTGTTTGCCTCTTATCCTGTGCGCTTGCGATGCAACGGTCCACAGCAGCGCGCCGCGCGTTGAGGGCATACGTGGCAGAAGCGCTGACCTCGCTGTTATTTCGGACGCTGGCCTGTTGGCTCCCGACCCATCGTCTGCGTTCGACACGGGAGCCATGGCTGAGCGGGTCACGCAAGAGCGCGATGCATCTCTCGTGGTGTCCGTCGACGATTCGCAGGCTCTCATCGAGGGACCACCCGAGCGGTTTCATGTCGTGACCGAGAGCAACTACGCGCAGCGAGTGCTCTATTCATGGACGACGGTTGAGCAGATCGCTGAGCTTCGCAGCGAGCGTCGCGCGCTTGTTCGCACTGCACAATCTACCGCACCGGGGCAGCAGCCATCGCCGTTTAATCGCTGGCTTCTCGCGCACGAAGCAGGTTCGAGTGCTCAAGCTCAACTCGCACGGACGTTGTTGCAGGACCCCGTGCTCAGACATCGGCGCTATGCATGGACAGTCCCGTATGCGACGTCCCTGGGCCTCGGCCCACGAAGCTACGGAACCGCGCTCGTTCGCCTGCAGCTTCGTGCAGACGCTTGGTGGGTGAAGCTTGATCCCGCGTCAGTGGGGGCCGAGTTTTCTGCCGTCGATGCGCAACAGCATCCCGTGCCTCTTATGGCTTTGTTCGCGAGCCCGCAGAGAATTGCGGGGATCTATCATGTGCGTGATCGCGACGCGGGGCGAGTCCCGTATCGAGAGTACATCTTGTGCAACGAAGCGATGATTGAGCGATGGTCCGTTGGGACGAGGGAGATCGCAGACGAAGTCGCCGCTGAAACACAGCTTCTCTCAACACTCGCTCGCAATCACTCGCCTCAGCAGCGATGGTCTATTCGTCCCTGGAGAGCGCTTGGGCCCGACCCGGGGGAGCTCGAGCAGTACATCGCGACGCTCGCTTTTGACACCCCGGCATATCACTGGGAGCCGCGAGCACTTGCACGTATGATCGGCGCGCTAGCGCTTTACGATCCTACCCCGCCTGAGCTGGTCGTGACGGATAATTCACTGCAAATTCAGAGGCCAATTGTGTCCACACAGGCAGATAGCGGGCTCTGAGTTCTTCCCACTCTTCAGCTTCGGCAGTGTACACGCCGGCTTGCCAAGAAAAAATATCCGCAGGACGATCTTCACTCTCAGGCACCGGAATCACATGCAAATGCATGTGCTGCGATGACTGCTGCAGCTCACCGTTGCTGGACCCCGTGGATGTCACATAGACACGACGCGGTGCCAAAACACGCTCAATCATCCGCGCCGCTCTGAGCGCATACATATTGGCCTCAAGCCACACCTCGGGGCTCACTTCTTCAAAGCGCTGAACGTGCTGCTGCAGCGACACCAACACATGGCCCCACCGTCGTACATATCGCGGCAACAGGACGATGAATTTTTCGTCCTCGTGCAACGTGTACACTGGACCTGCGCAGCGTTGATGCACCGCGCACATTAAACAACTGGGTCCCGTACGCTCTGCGCGCATGCGGGTTAAAGCTTCATCGCGGGACAGTAAAATGGGCATGAAAACAAAACTCCGTGAGCCAAACGTTAGATGGGGGTCTGGCTATTCCCGAACTTGGGATTGCGGTATACCAGCCAAATCTCAATGCACGTTCATCTGATTGGAGTCGCAGGTACCGGAATGGGTGCCTTTGCAGGCCTGCTTCGCGCAGCAGGTCACCGAGTCACCGGAAGTGACACAAACTTTTATCCCCCAATGGGCGACGCGCTCAAGGCTTGGGGCATTGAGACCCTGACCGGATTTTTGCCCGAACACTTAGACCCTGCGCCGGATCTTGTGGTGGTGGGCAACGTGTGTCGCAAGGACAACCCCGAGGCCCGCGCGGCCCTTGATGGTGGGATGAGGGTGCGGTCGTTTCCGAAGGCGCTTGGTGAGCTGTTTCTCGCTACGCGGCGCTCATTGGTGATCGCGGGGACGCATGGCAAGACCACCACCAGCACGCTTACCTCGTACCTGCTCGATCAAGCGGGGCTGGATCCCAGCTTTCTTGTGGGTGGTGTCCCGAAGAACTATGGCGAGAGTTTTCGCTTGGGTACTGGCGGCAGCTTTGTGGTTGAAGGCGACGAGTACGACTCTGCGTTTTTTGAGAAGATTCCCAAGTTTTGGTCCTATCGACCGTGGAGCGCGATCATCACCTCCCTTGAGCACGATCACGTCGATATCTACAAAACGATGGACGACTACCGCGACGCGTTTCGTGGCTTTGTCTCGCGTCTCGCTCCTGATGGCGTGTTGGTCGCGAATGCCGCAGACGCCGAAGTGGTGAAGGCCTGCGCAAAAGCGCCCTGCCGAGTCGCGTACTACGCGCTTCAAATGGACCACTGTTATGCAGACCCCGTCTGGTCCGCGGCACCCATTGCCCCTACACGCGGACAGCAGCCGTTTGAGCTCTTTGTGGGCGGCGCTAAAATTGGTGTCGCCATCTCTCCCATGATGGGAGAGCACAATGTGCGCAACGCTCTTGCCTCCATTGCACTTATCAGCGAGTCGATGCACGTTGATCCTGGCCAATCGATGAAGGCGTTGAGCGGATTTCAGGGTGTCAAACGTCGTCAAGAGCTGCTCGGGACGCCGAACGACATTTTTGTCTACGATGACTTCGCGCATCACCCCACAGCGGTGTCTGTCACCTTGCGTGGGATGAAGGGGCATCACCCCAAGGGGAGATTGTGTGCGATTTTTGAGCCTCGAAGCGCAACAGCGTCACGAGCGACCCATCAACAAGACTACCCCGCGGCGTTTGACGCAGCCGACTACACGATCATCGCGCCGGTGGGCCGACCAGAGATTGCAGCGAGCGAGAGGCTCGATGTGCAACAAGTGGTTGACGCGATCACTGCACGAAACAAGCGCGCAGAGACCGTCGCGATGGATGCCCACAGTGTGGACGCCATCATTGAAAAAGTTTGCCACTGGGCGCGTCCCGGGGACGTCATCGCGATTTTGTCCAACGGAGCCTTTGGTGGGATCCATGACAAATTGCAGCGCGCACTCAAAGCGCACGCAGAGAGAGTTCAGTCATGAGCGATACGGCAAGGTCCAGCGCGGAGGACATTCTTCCTCCAGTGATCGGCAACCTGACGAGGCAGTCGCCACAGTCGATTCTCACGGCCCTTGAGCGCACTGCGTTTTCGGGAGAGCTTCGGTTCACCATTGGTGAGAAGGTCCAGTTGGTCGCAGTGGTGGCGGGGCATCCACAGTTGAGCAACGAGAGCCAGAGCTTACTAGAGCGTTTTCTTGCGGCAAAATCAGGCAATTATGAGCTGCGTGAGCAGATTCCCGTGCCTCCAAAGGGTGCCCGAAGCACGCCGCTCAGAGTCTATGGGTCGCTGCATGATCTGTCTCCTTCAGAGCTGTTGCGCTACTGCGAGTCGGTCGGGCTAAGCGGAAAGCTTGAGATGCGTTCAGGCGACGACCTTTGTGTTGCTCGGTACAGCAAAGGTGAGCTTGAGACACTTGCGATCGATGGCA
>JANNCG010001405.1:0-7727 GCA_031386385.1 Myxococcales bacterium | reverse complement strand
GTGCTGGCCGCGGGCGCACAGACCGTTGAATGGCGTTATACCAAGAATAGCAGCACCTCGGTAGGGTTGGACCGCGGCTGGGTGGATTGCAATGATCGCAGATCCGCTCGAAGTTGTGCCAGGCACGCGTACCGAATACTCAGATCCTGGTATGATCTTGCTCGGTCGAATGGTTGAGCGCGTGTCGGATCGACCGCTTGATCAGGACCTCGCTGCATAGGTGTTTGGACTACTTGGAATGAATTCTACCCTCCAATAGACATTTACTTCATTGGGCGAGTCGATCCCCGAGTTGCATAAAGACACCGCGTGCCCGCTATGAGTACTATTTCGCTCATACCCCATGAGCATCGCAGTCGACGCAGTCACAAAGACACCCACCACTTCTGTGGCGGTCCCCACCGCCCTTCGCAACTGGTTTGTCCTCCACTTCGTGGCAGACTGGATCTTCGCGATCCCGCTGTTTTTCGCGCCGCGTCCTTTTTTGCACCTGCTCGGTTGGCACGAAGTTGACTCGCTCACTGCACGCATCGTCGCCGCCGCCCTCATCGGCATCGGAACCCAATCCCTCATCGGCCGCAACGAGTCCGTTGAAACTTTTCGCGCGATGCTCAACCTCAAGATGCTCTGGTCCGCCTCGGCGACGCTGGGGATTCTCTGGTCATGCCTGACGGATGGACCGGTGATGGGTTGGGCATTCGTCGCTATTTTTGCAGGATTTAATGGCGTGTGGTCCTACTGGCGCTGGCGTCTTCGCACTGTGTAGCGGTCTTTCGCGCGCGTTGCTCGCGCGTTGTGCGCTCGTTGGTGCGCTCATTGGTGAATGCGATCGTACTTGTGAACAACCACTCTCTTAGTCAATGAATGGAGCCATCGATGCGAAACTCAGCTCAGCGTAGAACTCTCTCTCTGCTCGCGGCCACCGTATTAGTACTCACATACAGCAGTGTCGCGAGCGCACAGCAGTCAAGTCAGGGCTCCACTTCGAGTAGCGCCCCCGCAGAGCGCGACGCGCTTCGGCTTCGCGGGGGAATAAGCCTTGGGGGAGGGCCGTACATTCCATTCGGCCTTCCAAACATTCAGTCCGTTGGTGGCTCTGGCGGTCTCTCGGTTCGTCTCGGCGTGCAATTTTTTCACGCGTTTGGGGTGTACGTCCAAAGCATGAACACGATCGGTGGGATTGGAGTACAAAACGCCGCCGGAGACGTCGCCGGAGTGCTCATGGTGCAGAGTCACAACGCGCTGCTCGCCAGCCTCACCTTCGCTCACTTTGTTGAGCTCGCCGCGGGGCCGTCACTCGATTATTCAGCGTATTCTGGCTGCGATTCGGCATCGGCGAGCTGCAGTGCCGACGCAGGAGTAGCCTTCGGGCTCCATGGACGCGCTTCGGTCAACATCGGCGGGCTCAGCGGGGGAGGGCCTCGACGGACGGCGTTTAACATCGGCGCGGATGTGCATCCTCAGTTCTTTGTGGGGCACCCCGGCGGGTTCATTAGTTTGGTGCTTGGGATCGGAGTTGAATGGTACTGATCCACCGTTATGAGTGGATCTGATCGACGTTCCGACGGCAAAGAGCTGACATACAGCGAGTACATTAACGTGAGCGCCTTGCTGCACTCGCAGCGGCTGCCCGAAGAGATTCCACGTGGAAGAACGCGGCAAGAATGGCCAGAGCGCCCCACCGTCAGCGACCCCTCTGCGCCAGATAACAAGCGCCCCTGGCGTGAAGGCGACACTTGGCCCGCCGAGTGGCCCCACGATGAGCTGTTGTTTATTATTACGCATCAGACATTTGAGCTCTGGTTTCGGCAGATCTTGCACGAGCTTGATGATGTCGTAGGGACGATCGCTCAGGTCGCCGCGCAGCACGGAGCCACCATTCCAGAAGCGGACCTGCACACGCGAGATCCCGAAGAGGCGCCGTCTTTGCGCGACGCACTGCAGCACTATCCGCAGTCCAAAAAGCTGATCGATGAGGTCTTGTCCAAGCACCCGTGGACGCACGCTTGGTCGATGGAGCTTCACGAGCCAGCGTGTTTTCCTCAGCGAAATAGCCCATTGGTAGGCGCTCTTGAGCTTGGTTGGTTCGACGACGCGACGCTTGACCGCTTCGCACGGCGCATCGCCCGGGTCTCGATGATCTTTCGTCACGCCACGGGAGCTTTCGAGATTCTCTCAACCATGCCACCAGAAGAGTTTTTAGAGTTTCGCTCGCGCTTGGACCCGGCGTCGGGTTTTGGGAGCACACAGTTTCGCGAGCTTGAGATGATCCTGGGTCTTAAAGACGCTCACCGAGCAAGGCTTCAGTCCTCTGGAGAGTTATCGTTTAAACGTCATATGCCCGAGGACGAAGTGCGTCGCATGCAGACGCGCATGGCGCAGCCTTCGGTTCGCGATTGCATCTATGCGCTGCTAAACGCCAAAGATCTTCGAGGTGATGACGCGCAGTCGATGGCGCTTGCAGACAGCGCGCTTGCGAACAACCTTCGCACGCTTCACTCAGACTTTGAGTCGGCGCAGGGGCGTTGGGGAGCCGGATCGGACATGGAAAATTTTCTTCACACCCAGTGGCGCAACGTGGATGAGATTCTGCAACACGCTGAAAACGTCCAGCTCGCGCATTTGTATCGTCATGGCAACTCCCGCCCGGGTCTTCGCTTTCTACTTGAGCGGGTGTTAGAGCTCGATCAAACGCTAACTGCGTGGAGAAACATTCATATTTCGATGGTTGAGCGGGTCATCGGAGCGCGTCCTGGGACGGGTGGAGGCGGGATTCAGTACTTGAAAAAGACCCTCCGCTATCAACGCGCGGTGCCGTGCTTGTGGGAGTTTCGCTCGACGTTGCTCCGTTAGGTCAATGGTTGGCGTGGCGTATCAACTGCAGCCACCACCCACGCATCGCAGCGGGGCGGCGCATGAGCCGTCCGCGCAGCACGGTTGAAACATCATTCCACAAGCGACACAGTTGATTCCGCCACATAAAATCCCGGCGTTGCAGGTAGGGGGTAGGCCTCCGGGAGGACGACAGCACGGCTGACCAATCGCGCCACAGGCGATGCACCGGGCGCCATTGCAATAGCTTCCCATGGTGCAGATGGGCTCTAAGGACCCCGGTGGTCGACAGCAAATTTGTGTCGGATTGCCGCAGTTCTCCGCGACCGGAACACACGCCCCGCCCGCCCCCGTACACCGCAAGTTCGGTCCACACATAAAGCCAACACAGCACGTTTGACCACCGCCACCACACGGGACACCGCCCATCCTGCAGGTCCCGGCGTTGCAGTTTAGTCCTGCGGCGCACATGTTTCCGGCGCAGCAGACGCCATTCACAATCCCACAGCCGCTCATCCCTGGTCCACATGAGCCTCCCGCACACGCGAGGCCCAGATTGCACGCAGTGCCCGAACAACAGGGTTGTCCCATCGCTCCGCAGGGATCTTCACAGAGCCCGCCGATACATTGCAGCCCCGCGCCGCAATTGCCGCCCATGCAACACAGTTGTCCTCGTTCGCCGCATAATTCACGGCATAAAGCGCCAATGCACCGATACACGCTGTTGCAGTGATCGCCCACACAGCAAGGCTCGTTGAGGTTGCCACACAACGGTGCACGACATGTCCCTGCCATGCAGCTCGTCGGCGCCATGCAGCTTGCGCCCGCGCAACAGGGCTGCCCATCCGCGCCGCAGTTCGCGCACAACCCGCCGGTGCAAGCAAACCCCGCTCGGCACATGTTCATGGCGCAGCAGGCCTCGCCACGATCGCCACAACCGGCCATTCCCGCGCAGGTGCCTGCGGTGCATACGACAGCTCCGCGACACGAACCGTCACGACAGCACGGCTGCCCTGGTCCTCCACACGAAGCACACCGGCCCGTCACACACACCGCCTCCGGAACACACGTACTCCCGCAACACGGCGATCCCGGATCCCCACACACAAATCCTCCATCGCTTCGCAAAACGTCGGCAATCCCCGCGTCCAGGTTTGCATCCGTGCGATCGGTGCGCTCGATTTGATCCACCGTCGTCGTGTCCCCTCGTTGTACGTCAGCGTTGAGCGTTGCGTCCATCCCGCGAGCATCGAGCTGGGCATCGGCGAGCTCAACTGCGACCGCGCAACCGGCCAGCCCATGGAGACACAAACACAGCAAGATAATATAGCTTTTCATCAACGCGAAGCGAGTCTGTCGCATTTTTTCCACACAGAGATCTCGACGTTGAAAGAAGCCACGCTTCATCAAAACGTCCCTTTATCCGCAGCTCAATCCCAAGCACCGCAATGGGGCCGAACAGGTGTTTCCAGGACAGCATCTCTGCCCTGCTGTTCCGCAGGCAACACAGCTGAGGCCGCTGCAATACGCGCCCGGGTTGCACGTGTTGCCGGGGCAACAGCGTTCTGCGGGGTTGCCACACGCAACACAGCTGAGTCCGCTACAATACGCCCCCGGGTTGCATGTGTTGCCGGGACAGCAGCGCTCTCCAGCGGTTCCGCAAGCAATACAGCTGAGTCCGCTGCAGTAAGCCCCTGGGTTGCACGTATTGCCCGGACAGCATCTTTCTCCCGCAGTTCCGCAGGCGATACAGCTTAGCCCGCTGCAATAAGCCCCTGGGTTACAGACGTTTCCAGGGCAGCATCGGTCTGCTGGGTTGCCACACGCGACACAACTCAGCCCGCTGCAGTACGCGCCCGCGTTGCAGACGTTTCCGGGACAGCATCTTGCGCCGGCCGTTCCGCAAGCAATGCAGCTGAGTCCGCTGCAGTAAGCGCCCGCGTTGCAGACGTTTCCAGGGCAGCATCGGTCCGCTGGGTTGCCACAAGCGACACAACTTAGCCCGCTGCAGTACGAGCCCGCGTTGCAGACGTTGCCTGCACAACAACGCTGCGATGGGTTTCCACACAGCGCTCCAACCGGAACACACGCCGCTCCAGTACACATCAATCCCGCCCCACACGTGTTGCCTGCGCAACACACTTGACCTGCAGATCCACAGGCCATTCCACCCATCCCGCAGAGCCCCGCGCTGCAGGTGAGCCCTGCGTTGCACATGTTTCCCGCGCAACACATCGCGCCCAGCGTCCCGCACGCAGCCATCCCTGGCGCACATCGCCCTGCGCTGCAAGCAAGTCCCACGTTGCACGCGCTGCCCGCGCAACAGGGTTGTCCGTTTGCGCCACAGGGATCTTCGCAGAGCCCTCCAATGCACGATAGTCCCGCGCTACACATGGCCCCAGCGCAGCACAGCTGTCCTCGCGCGCCACACAACTCACGGCACGAGCCCGCCATACAACTATAAACGCCGTTGCAGTGGTCTCCTGCACAGCATGGCTCGTTGAGATTGCCGCACGGCGGAACGCGACAGTTTCCGCCCATACACGTCGATGGTCCCGCGCACAATCCGCCCGCACAACACGGTTGTCCATCCATGCCACACGCGCTGCAAAATCCCCCGTTACACGCGGTGCCTGCGTTGCACACGTTGCCCGCGCAGCAGGGATCACCGGGGCCTCCACACGCGGCCATCCCAGCGCATGTACCAGCGGTACACAGTACCGCGCCACGGCACGACCCGTCTCGGCAACATGGCTGTCCTGGCCCCCCACACGAAGCACAACGCCCCATCGTGCACACCGCTTCCGGAACACACGTGCTCCCACAACACGGCGCCCCAGGGTCTCCGCACACAAGCCCGGCTTCATTGCGCGCACCGTTCGCTGCATCGGAGCTGTCTGGTCCAGGGACGTCCATCACTCGGACCACGCCGCTGTCTACCGTCGCGTCAATTCCACGCGCATCTACCCGTGCATCACGCCTCTCGGTGCCCTCGACCGCGAGCGCGCAGCCACCGATTGTGGTGAGCAACAGACACAGTAATAACCAGGAGGTCCTCATCAGCGCAGGGATGAGTCTAGCGTACTTTTTTCCGGCGAAATGACCCTAATTTGGGTCGTTGAAAGTTACCCGCAGCGGCCTGCGCTGCACCGAAATGGGGCGGTGCACATGTTGCCTGGACAACAAATTTGTCCAAGTTGTCCGCAGTTGCCACAGATGGCGCCAAGGCAGACGAGTGGGGCGTTGCAAGTGTTTCCGGCGCAGCATGGCTGCGTGATTGTGCCGCAGCCGACGCAGTTTCCCGCGCTGCAAAAGCTGGTCGCATCGCAGGTGTTGCCCGTGCAGCAAGGCTGTCTCGCCACGCCGCACGGTCGGCATGCGCCGAGACTGCAGACGGTCCCAGGTGAGCAGCTATTTCCCGCGCAGCACATTTGATTAAATCCTCCACATGGTTGGCAGCCAGCGCCGGTGCAAATCGCACTGCCCGCGCAGATGTTTCCTGGGCAGCAGGGCTGCAATGTCTGTCCACACGAGGTGCATCTGTTCGCGTTGCAAAATGAGCCAGCTGCGCACACCATCCCCGGACAGCACGGAAACTGCGCTTCCCCACATCGCACACAGTTTCCCTGGTTGCAAAACGCATTGGCCCCACAGGTATTGCCAGGACAGCACTGTTGCCCGCCTTGGCCGCAAGCGCGGCAGATCCCGCCAGCGCAAAAGTTTCCCGCTGCGCAGGTGTTACCGGGGCAACATGTTTGCAAAGTCATGCCGCATCCGACGCAGTTTCCGCCCATGCAAAACGTGCCCGCTGCACAAACATCGCCTACACAGCATCGTTGTCGTGGAAGGCCGCACGTAGGTCCCGCGACACACATACCGGCAGTGCACATTGCGCCAGCAGCACATGCATTGCCTGCACAACACATTTGACCTATAGCCCCGCAGGGCGGGGGCGCCACGACACACATGCCCCCGGTGCACATCAACCCCGCGGCGCAGACGTCCCCAGCACAGCACGCAATCCCTGCTGTTCCGCAGCCCATCATCCCAGGGGCACATCGTCCGGCCATACACGCCGAGCCCGGATTGCACGCGCTTCCGGCACAACATGCTTGTCCATTGTCACCGCAAGGCTCCTCACACAGGCCCCCCGTGCAGGACAACCCAGCGCTACACATCGCCCCCAGGCAACAGAGCTGTCCGCGTCCACCACAAGACTCTCGGCACGAGCCGTCCATGCAACGGTAGACACCATTGCAGTGGTCACCAGCGCAACATGGCTCATTCAAGTTTCCACACGGCGGGACTCTACAGTTTCCCGCGACACACATCGCTCCGCCAGCGCACAGCTCACCCGCACAACAGGGCTGTCCGTCGGCCCCACAAGCGCTACAAACGCCCGCAGTACAAACATTTCGGCCGTTGCACATGTTGCCCGCACAGCACGGATCTCCTGGATTTCCGCAAGCCGCCATGCCTGCGCATGTTCCTGCGGTACAGAGCACCGCGCCTCGGCACGTGCCATCACGACAACACGGCTGTCCGGGACCACCACACGAAGCACAGCGTCCCATCATCGTGCACACCGCCTCTGGAACACATGTGCTCCCACAACACGGTGCCCCAGGATCTCCGCACACAAGCCCCGCTTCATTGCGCGCGCTATCGGCACCGGCTGCGTCACGCATCGCGCTGTCCATCGTCGCGTCGAGCGCGCGAGCGTCCGCTCCAGAATCACTGACGGGCGTCCCTTCGATGGCCAGTAAAGCTACTCCGGACTGAAGTCCGGAGCTTTCGCCTGAGCAAAAGCAGCGGAATCAGCACGGGTCGCGCGTCTCACAACGCGGAGTTTCTGCTTCGTAGGCCGTGTCATCACGTCGCCTCCACAGACTTCA
>JANNCG010001370.1:0-9495 GCA_031386385.1 Myxococcales bacterium | reverse complement strand
CCCGGTGCGCGAGGAGATGTGACATTGGTGGATGTTGAAACTGAAGAGACCCGCGAGCTGACGCTGACCGATCCGTTGGTGCGTTTGTATCGCGAAGAGCACGCAAAGTGGCGCAAAGAGATCGATGATTTTTGCAAGACGCGGATGGTTCCGTACGTGACTGCAGAGGTCGACCAACCTTTTGAAGAGCAAGTGCTGCGATTGTTTAAGCGCCTTGCGATTGTAGAATAGCGGCGCACAATGGAGTTTTTAGGACTCGCATCGAGCCAGCTTTTGACCCTCTTCGCGGTGGCGGGTGGCGCGGTTGTTTTTCTATACATCCTCAAGCTGCGTCGGCGAATGGTACCCATTCCGTACTCGCGTTTGTGGAAGCGCGTGCTGATTGAGCGACCGTCGAGCGCGCTTTTTCAGCACTTAAAACGGATCATTTCGCTGCTGATCCAGCTGTTGCTTCTCGCGCTCATGGTCCTGGCACTTGCGGACCCGAGGTTTAAAGCGATCTCACGTGCGGGCCGCAACATGGTCGTATTGGTGGACGGCAGCGCGAGCATGCAGGCGACGGATGTTCCTGGCGGAAGGGCGGCGGCGGCCCGAGATGCTGTGCGTCGAATGATTCGCGAGATGGGCTCTTCGGACCGCATGCTTCTGGCACAGATGGATGGCGAGATCACTGCACTGTGTCCCATGACCGACGATGTCGCGCTGTTAGAAAATGCGCTCAAAGACTACGCTCCACGTGACACAGGGATTGATTTTGCTCACGCTCTGAGATTCTCAATGGACGCGCTTCGTGGCTTAGATCACAGCGAAATCGTCGTGGTGGGCGACGGCGGGTACAGCCCCGCGCGAGACAGCAGCGGAGAGATTCAAATTCTGCCCGAGATACAACTTCGACAGGTCTCTGTGGGGCGCTCTGCGCGCAACGTGGGGATCTCCGCGTTTTCGGCACGGAGGTATCCGCTTGATAAAACTCGGTACGAAGTGCTGATTGAGGTGCGCAATTTTAGTGATCGCCGTGAGCAAGTAGAGCTTTCGCTCTTTGCGGACGACGCCCCATTAGAAATTACGCAGATGGTCCTTGAGCCAAACGGCTCTCAGCAGCGCGTCTTGCGCGATCAGTCGGGCGCGAATCAGACGCTTGAAGCGCGAGTTAAATTTCAGGACGGATCGCACGACGATCTACCGGCGGACGACCGTGCGTATGCGACCTTACCTGCGCGACGCAGATCTCATGTCCTGTTGGTGAGCGAAGGAAATCTCTACGTCCAGGCCGCGCTCTTGCTTGATGAGTACATTGAGACTGACGAGTGCCTACCCGCAGCCGCTCCCGAGCAGATTCGGCGAGGACATTATGACCTCGTCGTGATGGATGGGATCACCGTCCCAACTCCGCCTGGGACCGCTGTGCTGTATTTGCATCCGTCCGGAATTGATAGCCCCCTTGCGTTGGATGGCGCCACACCGGAGTTGGCACAGGTGGCGAGACCATTCTTTGATCATATCGAGTCTCGTCATCCACTCATGCGGTTTATGTCCGACCTAGAGGACACCAACATTGGTGTGGCCACGAAGTATCGACTGCGTGAAGGCGACCGTGCTGTGGCGTGGAGCAATCTGGCCCCGCTGATCGTGTTAGGCGAACGCAACGCCGGAAAATTCGTTGCGGTCACCTTCGATCTTAGAGCGTCCGATCTGCCGCTGCGAGTGTCATGGCCGGTGTTGCTTATCAACACGATCGACTGGATCCACGGCGAGGACTCAGCGTATTTGTCGAGTTTTAAGACTGGCGAGAGCTGGCGGATTCCAGTGCCGGCAGGTGCAGAGCGTGCGGAGATAGAGATGCCCGATCACCGTACCATCAGCGCGCCAGTGATTGAGGGTCGGGCGGTTTTGCGTGGAATGCGCGCCGGATTTTATCGCGTCCGAGCGGGAGGTGACGCCCAAATCGTGGCGGGCAATTTGGTCGACGCAAACGAGTCGCAGATTGGACCCCGTCCCTTTGTTGGCGTCAATGGAACCCGTGCCACTGCTCCTGTCGCGGGACGGGTTGGCGTGCGCCGTGAGCTTTGGCTCTACCTCCTCGCGGCGGCCATCGCCATCGTGATGCTCGAGTGGCTGACGTACCATCGTCGCGTCACCGTGTAGCGGAATTTGCGCCGAAAAGTCGGGAAATTGCGAGTGGGTTTTCGACTGGGGCCTCGCGAAGCATCGGAGAATGTCATCCGGTGAAGTCTCAGATCTGTTACGCTTTGCAGTCTGTCCAGCGTTGTTTTTTGAAGGAGATTTCATGAAATTGTCAGTTCAATCGTTTGTCGCGGCCCTTGGAATTGCTGCAGCACTCGGATCTTATAGTCCGGCAGCGCTGGCGCAGTCCAACGTGCCTCTGCTCGCAGCAGATGGGACGCCGCTCCCCGATGGCGCCAATGCCGCATTGCGGACGGCGCTTGGCGCGGTTGCTGCCAACGTATTACCCATCGGCGATGACAACTCGTCTGCGGCGATTCCCCTGGCGACGGCTTGGCCTGCAGGGTTTTGCTACGTCGGTCGGCCAGTCATGAATATGTTCGTGAACAACAACGGCAACGTGACGTTTAACGCCGCAGTCTCGACGTTTACACCGGTGCCGTTTCCGATCTCAAACAACCCGATGATCGCGCCTTGGTGGTCTGACGTGGACACCCGAAATGGGCCCGCAGCCCCGGCCCTCGACGATCGTGTGTACTGGGATTTGCGTTTGGGTCGCATGACGATGACTTGGTATCGCGTTGGCTATTTCAACTCGAATCCATCGCGTCGAAACAACTTTCAGATTGTTGTGGTCTCACGCGGAAACGACGCCATGGGTCGCCCCGACGGACGAAACTACGACATTGAGTTTCGCTACGGCAACGCGATGGGACAAGAGCTGAGCTGGTATGTCGGACAGGCATCCAACGGCAACATGAATGGACTGTGCGACCTGAACATGATGGGTGTGCCGAGCAATCCAGCATGCATCCCGGCACAAGCTGGCTTTGACGGCGGCGATCTCGCGTCAGTGGTCTACCTGCCGCACTCTCGGACCCCTCAAGTGTTATTGCTTTCTGCCGAGTCCAACGCTGGCGCCAACGGCGTGTGGCGGTTTCCGGTTCGAGACTGCGGAGCGCCAGGCTGCGGCGATGGGAGCGTGAGCCCCGGTGAAGAGTGCGATGATGGCAACACGCGAAGTGGGGATGGATGCTCAAGCACCTGTCGAACTGAGCGCGCAAATGGCCAGGTTTGCAACGCTGGTGGTCAGTGTCGATCAGGCATCTGTACTGATGGAGTTTGCTGCGACTCCATCTGTGGTGGTCAATGCGAAGCCTGCAATCGTGCAGGCGCGCTCGGCACCTGCGGCGCAGTGACGGGCGCACCCATTGCTCCCCGTGCAGCTTGTGGCGGTATGGCTGGACAGTGCGGGCTTACCTGCGATGGTGCAAACCGTATGGCTTGTGTCGCACCTGCGACCTGCACCGGACCAAACTGCACCACGGGGCGCTGCGTAGCAGGCGCCTGTGCGAACCTAGTCAACCAGTGCGTGGCGCCAACGAGCTGCAACATCCTGACGAACACCTGTGTGGGCTGTCGCAACAACGCTGACTGCGGGGGGGCATCGCCCTTTTGCGACCTCACGCTGATGCCGACTCGCTGCGTTGGGTGTCGTGCCAACGGTGATTGTGCAGGCGCGACGCCAGTCTGCGAGCCCACTCGCCGTGTCTGCGTAGGTTGCGCAGTGAACGCTGATTGTGGCGGTGCAACGCCCATCTGTGACAACGCGATGGGCGGTACCAATACATGCATCGGTTGTCGGGGCAATGGTGACTGCGGTGGGGCCACCCCCATCTGCAACCCTGGGACACGGCGCTGCGTGGCGTGTCGCAACAACGGCGACTGTCGCAACCCAACGCCCATCTGCAATGCAGTCAATGTGTGTGTGGGCTGTATCAATAACGGTGACTGCGGCGGCGCGACGCCTTTCTGCAACGGCGGTACGAGCACGTGTGTGGCTTGCCGCAACAGCGGAGATTGCGGCGGAAATACCCCCGTCTGTAATCCGATGACCTTTGTTTGCTCGCCCTGTCGAGCGAACGCCGAGTGCCCGGCCTCTGCGCCTATTTGCAACGTGATGACAGGCGTGTGCCGTGGATGCGTTGTAAACGGCGACTGTCGCGCACCGACGCCAGTGTGTGACGCTCCTCGAGGACAGTGCGTTGGCTGCAACAGCAATGCAGATTGTGGTGGTGCAACGCCCGCGTGTGATCCGGGCCGTAGGGTGTGCGTAGGCTGTGTGGACAACACGGTCTGTCGGGCGCCAACGGCCCTGTGCGATCTCGGGCTAAATACCTGCGTTGCCTGTCGGTCCAACGCGGATTGCGGCGGTGCTACGGCGCTCTGTGACCCCATGCGTCGGGTGTGTGTTGGCTGTCTTGGTGATCCCGATTGCCGTGCGCCGACGCCTCGCTGCGATGTCCCGACAAACACTTGCGCGGGATGTCTTTCAAACGCCGATTGCTCAGGCGGAACACCCGTGTGCGAGCCCATGCGGCGCACCTGCGTTGCTTGCACAACGAACATGGACTGCTCTGGTGCAACGCCCATCTGCAACGTCGCGACGAACGTATGTCGTGGATGCAACCCTGCAAATGCTGCGATGGATTGCCCCAACGGTGCCCGTCCGTTTTGCTCTTCTATGGGCGCGACAACGGGGACGTGTGTGGCTCAGCCGCCAACCATCACCAACCCAATGAACGGCTCAAGTTCGACCAACACCCGCCCGACCATTCGCGGTCGCGGGATCCCTGGACAGGTTGTTCGGGTGTACCTTGACGGCATGGCGATAGGCGACGTCACAACGGACATGGATGGCAACTGGAGTCTGCCGGTGCCTGCGGGTCTGACCGCGGGGATGCACACCGCAGTGGCTGCAAATCTCAACGGGATGACCGTTGGACCGCAGGGCATGCCGTCAACGTTTACCATCACCATGTGTATGGCGGCCGCTGACTGCTCGGGCGGCACTCCGGTCTGCGACGCGATGTCGCGATTGTGTCGTCCATGCAGCCCGATGAATGCGATGGACTGCGCGGCGCCACGACCGACGTGCGCGGTGGCGGGAATCAACGCTGGGCGTTGTGTCGCGATCGTTCCGGTGATTACCAGTCCGATGGATGGCGCGATGACCGCATCAAGACGACCTGAAATTCGCGGTGTTGGCGCGCCGAATACGACCGTTAGCATCAAGATCGACGGAGTGGACGTTGGCACGGCGATGACCGACGCGGACGGCAACTTTGTCTTCACGCCGATGATGGATCTGCCCGCCGGAATGCACACCATTGCAGCCGCTCCGGTGAGCTTTCCGGGCGGCGCGGACGCTGGTGCGGGTGACGCTGGAATGGTCGGAATGGCCGGTCCGAGCATCCGCATTACGATCACCAACTGTGCCTCAAGTGCTGAGTGCTCAGGTGGGACCCCAATTTGTGAGCCCGGCAGCATGATGTGCCGCGCTTGCGATCCAATGCGCGAGGCGATGGACTGTCGCGATCCGATGGCGCCGAAGTGCGAGACCGTGGGACCCAATCTGGGTCGCTGTGTTGCGCGCCCCGCACATATTAGTTCGCCCATGACCGGGACAATGACGGCAACCAAGCGCCCGGTGATTAACGGCACCGGCACTCCTGGCAAGGTCGTGGTCATTACGGTGAATGGTGTCGAAATCGGTCGCGCCACAGTGGACGCGATGGGCAACTGGACCTTCACTCCTGACCGTGATTTGCCCAGCGGAATGGTCACAATCAGTGTCGCTGACGTGGACGCGATGGGGATGGTTGGTCCCGTAGCTGACTCAGTGATGGTCACCATTCCTGAGTGCGTGATGGACAACGAGTGCATGCCAAGTCAGCGTTGCGACATGGCGACAGGACGCTGCCTGAGTCGAATGGCTGACGCAGGAATCTCAGACACGGGCGTAGTCCGCGATGTACCGACCATGGCCAACACTGACGCAGGTCGCACGATGGACGCGCAACTGAACGGCGATGCCTCGCTCGGCGGTGGCCAGATCAGCGGCGACGGACTTTGCAGCTGCCGAACCGTTGGTCGTTCGTCGGGTGGCAATGGTCGCAACGGTGGACTGCTGGTGCTCGGCGCCGCAGTGGCACTCACGATGACTGCGCGTCGTCGTCGCGCGAGCAACCGCTAGCTGGTAGCCCAGCGCGCTCGTGTCGTTGGGGGATTTGAGCGTGATTTGCACACACCGCACAGCAGCCCTCAGTTGCAGTGCGCGTGAGGGTTTTGCGGTTTGTACGCCGCGGCTCCCGACTCGGGTTTCAGGATAGATTAGTGCGTTCCACCGTCGCGCAGGCGGGTGATCGTGCGCTGGGAGGTCGTTGTGGGTGTGTTTGGGGCGATTGCCTGCTCCACACGACGAAGCAGCTCGCCTACATGAAGCATGGCGTCTGCGTCATCGCGCAAAAATACTGAGCTTACGATAAGCGCCTGGTCGGGCCGAGGCTGTGCGCAGTACACCTCTCGGAGCCGCTCGCCAACAACGACGCGCCGGATACGCGCACCGAACATCACCGGCACATACCCAGGACGGTCTGTTCGCACGCCCTCGTCTGTGAGCCAAGGTCGAAGCTCAGCCCACAAATCCGCGCAGTGCCCGGGCCGTTGCGCCAGGGTGATCGTTGCTCCGCCGCTGTCACCGGCGCGTGTGCTAATGGCGTCGCTGATAATCGGAAATCCCTCTGAATTTCCGGTAAAAAGCCAGACACCATCGGTGGCTTGTGGCCGCAGCGTCAGTCCCGTGTGTGCGAGTCGAAGTGTTCCGTCAGCGCGTGTGGTCCGCGTTTGCAAAGCTTCGGCGACCCGGACTGCGATCGCGTTGCAGTCCGTTAGCGACAAACCAGCGCGCTCGTATGCCATGGCGCTCGCGAGCCACGGTCCGCCAGCGGCGTCAATACACGTGTACTCCACCGCGAAGCCTCCAGCTGTTAGCTGAAACGCTTGTTCGGCGTTGAATGGAACGCTTCGAAATGCGGTGGCGGTTTCGGCACGCAGTCGGTAGGTAGCTCCTTGGTTACGGACCTCAGAAGCTAACAGCGTCGCGCACGTTGTCGGAGCATCCGCACCTACAGCAAATCGTCGCTCAAAACTCAGAGCAAGCTGCCCGCCGTTAGACGCCAAGACGACAGAGAGACTGGTCCTTGTCGTGCGTGTCGTTGCAGTCCACAAGCGGCCGTCGTGTGGGTTGCGAATAGCGCTTTCGAGGCCCGGTAGCGACATTGGCCAAGGCGTCGCCTGCGCTGGAGGTGAGGCTGGCGTCGCGTCTGGGCCTCCTGCATCCGTGGCGGGGGGACGCGTCTGTGCGTTGGCCGTTTGGATGTAGCGTGCTGAAACGGAGGCGAGCAAGCCGACTGAGACGAGCGCCGAGAAGAGAGCAAAACGCACCCGGGTCAGGTCCCAGGCTGTCTACCAAACATAGGAACGGAGTTATTGTTCTCAATCGTTTGGTCGGGCCGCGGTCGCGGTCTGCTGTTGTTGCGTCGGACGCCCGCGTCGACGATAGGAGGCGTTGCGATGGCCCCGTTTTCAACCGAACCGACGGTGTTCGCCGTCGTGCTTGGGGCATGAAGATTCACATTCATGGGGCTAATCGAGGGATCTAACAGGGCGTCGATGAAGCGGCCCGCGATGCTGACTCGGACTCTTCGGAGGTGTCCACCGGCGACAGGAACACCGCAGGGGGTGTGACTGCAGAGGACCTCGTTGGTGCTGATATCTCGCACCTCGGCACCGTCTGGTGTCGACTGAACCACGACGGCGGTGCCCGTTGCGGAGCTGTGTGTTTGCAGCTCGATTCGGTTGCGAGGAGGGCTCACGCCGTACTTCGCGATGACTACGCCAAGAGTCGTGGCTGCCAGGCCGACGAGCACGAGCGAGCCAATGATCACGTTTGAGCGCTTGCCCTGCGCTGGTAAAGAGGCGCTTGATGCGCTGCTCAAGCCAGCTCCCGTGGTGTACTCTGGCGGTGGAACCGACGTCCCAAAGACCGACTTCGGAAGTATGTACGGGTTGTGAGAGTTGTGCGAGCTGTCGGCTCTCGGGATGCCGAAGTCGTCGACGCCTGAGGTGCCAGAAGGGTTGGGCGGAGGCGCAAGAATTCCTGCGGGGTCGCCTTTGCCTGAGTGGGCAGAGATGGCGCTGATCCCTGAGCTTGAACTTACGCGACCGTGGGGGCCGCTTTTTGAAATGGCGCCAGGAGTTGCTGCCTTTGTTGACTCATCCGATGGCCTGTCGACGGGAATCACAGGCAACGATTGGCTGCTTGGCAGTCGGATCTCGCTCGTCATCGAAAACAGCGGATTCATGGCGCCATGCCCGTGCATTGCAAACGGCTTGAGCGCGTCACGAAATGCATCCGCCGTCTGAAAACGCTCACTCGGCATTTTTGAGATGGCCCGCATGACGATCTCAGCAAGGGGACCGGGCACGTCAGGCGCTTTGTTCAACAACGGGACTGGTGCCTCATTGAGGATCGCCCGCAACAGCGCAACGCGCTCTTTGTAGTCGTAGGGCAGCGTGCCCGCGAGCATCTCGTAAAGCAGCATGCCGAGAGCGTACAGATCGACTCGGGCGTCTGGAGGATCACCGGCGATTTGTTCGGGCGCCATATACTTGAGCGTCCCCACCATCGAGCCTGCCGTTGTGTCGATCCCCACGTCGTGCTGAAGCATTTTTGCCACGCCAAAATCCAGGACCTTCGCGTGGTCGGCCCCATCGACGCTGCAAACAAAAATATTCTCGGGTTTTAGATCTCGATGCACAACGCCGGCTGCGTGAGCAACTCGAAGAGCAGCGAGGACCTGGAGGGATATTTGCACCGCACGCCAAACTGGGAGTCGCTTCACTCGACGGACGGTGTTGCGCAAAGGCTCGCCCTCGAGCAGCTCCATCACGAGGAGCAAATTGTCTTCGGGGTCTCGACCAAACTCAATCATCGAGACGATGTTTGGGTGAACTAACCGAGAGACCACCGTGGCTTCACGAACAAATCTGGCGACGCCTGCCGCGTTCGAAGCGTACTCGGACGAGAGCACTTTGACCGCGACGTGACGGCCGACGGACTTCTGAATTGCCTTGTAGACAGTCCCCATTCCGCCAGCGCCAATGCGCTCTAAAATCTCGAAGCGATCGGCTCCGAGGACCGGGAGTTCGGACTGTGGCTTCACGACAGGATTGGTCTGTGTCGTCACATGCCACCGCCGGTGCTGTGAGCAGCGCTTTGAGCGGAAGCATTGCCAGCGATCGGAGCATCAGTGCTGTCTTCGACTTGCACCCGCGTGGGCTGCGTAGCCCACCAGATGAGCCCACTTAAACTCACCGTGATGCCCACTGGAATCCCGACGTTCGCGCTCCAGGCAAAAATATTGCCTCGGTCTTGCAGTCCCGCGCGCTGCGCCGGATCGTTTGTCG
>JANNCG010001362.1:0-2885 GCA_031386385.1 Myxococcales bacterium | reverse complement strand
CTCGAAACCGCGCCAATCGTTCCAAGGATCACCAGTCTCGCCACTGGCACCGCATACGCACCATCGAGATCTACAAAGTTTGCAGGATCGCCGTTGGCATACTCATACAAATTGAGTCCTCCACTCAATCCGCTTGGATCTTTGCTGGTCCATCGCCCGCTCACTGCGTCGTAATCTCGCGCTCCAAATCGCACGAGCTTCGTGTCTGGATCATACAACCCACCGGCAAACCCGAACGGCTGCCATCCCGGCGCGCTGTCATCCGTCACCCTTCCGTACGAATCATAGCTCAAACGCTGTACAATCGTACCGCTATTGCTATCGACCACCCGCCGCACGCTGCCCAAGTGATCGCACACAACCCGATACACCCGTCCCCCTCGCATGATCACATCGGGAACATTCGCCCGGCTCCCATACACAAACACGCTCTGCACCGCTCCCCCAGCGTCGAGCTCTGCCATCGGCCGCAGCCCATCACGATACAGCCACCGATGCGTCAGCGCTCCGTTCACTCTTCGTCCGACACGACGACCCACTGAATCAATCACATACTCGACTCTGCGCCCATCGGGCAACATGACGCCCCGCAGCGCTCCCCCTACATCATACTCAAAGCGAGTGCTCTGGCCCAAGCGCATGTCCCGCTGCTCAGTCCACTGCCCTTCTCGATTGTACGAATAGACCAAATCACCGTAATTTGTCAGGCGATCCTGCGCATCGGAGGTTCCCATGCGAGTGACGCCGTCGACCGTTGCGCTTGTGCGACTGCCGTTTGGATCGTACATGTAGCTCTCGGTCACCACACCATCGCGTCGCACTTCACGAAGTCGATCAGCCGGATCAAACGCGTAGACAATCGCCGTTGAGCGCCCGTCGACTATTTCTGTTTTGCCAGTGATTCTCCCAAGCGCATCAAACGTAAAGCTCTCGTCAAGGATACTCGTACCCATAACGCTTGTAGCGATCTGCCGTGGTGCGCCAAACGAATCCGCGGTGACGACTGTCTGCGCCATCCCAACCGTGACCCGCTCAAGCAGTCCGTTGGCTGCATTATGTGTAAGCGATACAGGCCCTGCGGTCGTTAGCAGGTTGTCTCGGTCATACGCGTACGCCACGTCTGTGGTCGCACTAACGATGTCGTGCGTGAGCCTGAAGTTGTTGTCGTAGCTGTGCCCCACGCTCCCGGCGATCACCCCTATCAGTCGCTCTTCGGTGACAAGCGAACCATCATAACTGAACGCAAGCGACGGCCCAGCGGGGTTTGAGATCGCGTTCACGTGGCCGTTTGCTGGATCATACGTGACACGATAGACGCCCTCGGTGGTCGTGATCGTTTCGGGACGATTGGCAGCGTCATAGGTGAATCCAATCGTCCGTCCTCCCGCAAGCGTGTGCAAGACGGGACGAAGCATCGGATCCCAGTCCGTTCGCTCGGTGGGATCGCCATCAAGCGCAGCGGGTGCCACACTCTCTCGCAACAAATCCTGCGCCGTAAACCGAAACGTGTGCGCCATCCGTCCCGGCGGCGTGGCGCTCGTGAGGTTGTCGTGTTCGTCAAACGCAAGCGCCAACGAGCGCCCATCGCTTGTGGTCGCGCGCGTGATTCGTCCAACGTCGTCAAGGACGGCCATGCTTTGGCGCATTAACTCGTCGGTACTGCCGTTGGCAAATCCCCGAGCGTCATAATTTACGCGTTGTGTGCGCGTCCCCTGCGTCACCGATTCGACTCTGCCGCGAGCGTCATAAGTCCAACGGATTGGGTCGATTCCGCTCACTCGCGCTTCGGTGACTCGTCCAAGAGCGTCTTCGAGAACCGTCGTGGCGCGGCCTTCGGGAGATCGAAGGGTCCATGTGCGAGTCGCGGCATCCCATCGCTGCTCAGAGCGCCGACCGTTGACCGTCAGGGTGTCGGTCATCAGGGTGACGCTGGTGAGATCATTTGGATCGCTCAACGTGATCGTGCGATCTTGCGAGCTGCTCATCACGACCCCTCGCGGCGTGGCGACGGTCACACTCTGTGCGAGCGGCGCGCGCATTCCCCAGCGAGCGTCAGGTTTTGCGGTCGTTGAGATAGACATCCCGTCGGGCGCCGTGGTCACGACTGTCGCATCGCGCGGCATACGTGTGATCGTTGCAAGACCGTTGCTTCCAATCGTTTGATGCTCAAGCTGGCCCGAGCCGGTCTGCACCATGCGAAAGCGCGTCGCAGTGCCGAGCGCTGGTTGCATCGAGACCTCGAAGCCGCCCACCATCTCTGTGCGCGATAGACCCACGACCGCACCGTCGGGACCACTATCGCGTTCAAGTAATGCCAACGCGTTGAACACAAAGCGATGCACGTTCATTCGCGGATCGGTATAATCTGCAAGTATCCCACTCGTGGCGGTGTAGTTCATGTGCCACGAGCGATTGATAGGATCGCGGACGTCTGTGAGATCTCCCTGCGCGTTCACAGTAAGCGTCGTCCGTTGACCAAACGGAGCGACAATCGCTGTGGCGACTCCACGCGCATCGCGCTCGACGCGCAGAGCGTTCATTGAGTCGTCCTCAACGCGATCGAGCGTCCCTGCGGGGGTGTAAAAAAAGCGCTGCAAGACCCTGCCGTTTCGCGCGTCGAGAACTCGCTCGTGACGACCCGATGAGCTGAAGACATCGATCGACGCCCCATCAGGCGTGGGCACAATCACCTCGTCCACCGGCAGTCCCGGAAACGGCGGACTCACTGCGCGAATGCGAAATGACCCGCCTTCGCCAATCCAAAGCGCCCCATTGGGATGCGCGAAAAGCGCCGTGACCTCATACACCGATGCGCCTTTGGCGTTGGCGCCTTCAGGTGTGTTGCGGCCATTGGCTGCGCTCACACGCGTGACAACTCGGGCGCT
>JANNCG010001360.1:0-5589 GCA_031386385.1 Myxococcales bacterium | reverse complement strand
CGACAAACGCCTGCGCCGTGCCTCCACTTTTCGCCATCCGATCGCAGAGGATGGCGAAAAGTGGAGGCACGGCGCAGGCGTTTGTCGATGATCTCGAGACACGCACGCGGCCATTTTTTCAGCGAGAGCTTGAAGAGCTGCTTGAGTACCGAGCGACGCTCGGCGTGGCCAAGACGGAGCCCCTGCAGCCTTGGGATGTGTCATTTTATGCGGAGAAACTCCGTCGGGCGCGGTTTTCTTTCGACGAAGAGATGCTTCGACCCTACTTTTCTGTTGGCTCAGTGATGACGGGGATGTTCACGATAGCATCTCGGGTGTTCGGGATTCACGTTCGCGAGATCGACGGGTCTCGGTACCATCCATCGGTACAAAACTATTCAATCACCGACGCGGATGGCCGCGAGCTCTGTCGGTTTTGCGTAGACCTCTACCCCCGCGAGGGAAAGCGTGATGGCGCGTGGATGAGTGGCGTGCTGTCGTCACTTCCGTCTGAAGGACCGCAGGTTGGATTGTTTTCGGCCAACGTGACACCTCCGACGCCAGAGTCGCCTGCGCTCATGACTTTTCGTGAGGTTGAGACGCTCTTTCATGAGTTTGGACACCTCCTGCACCATGCGCTCTCACGGGTTGAGATTCGGGGGATGGTGGGGACCAAGGTCGCTTGGGACTTTGTCGAGCTGCCCTCGCAAATGATGGAGAACTGGTGCATGCAACGGGACGCACTCGATCTTTTTGCGCGGCACCATGTGAGCCATGAGCCGATCGCCGAGGAGCTATTTGAGAAAATGAGGCGGGCACGGACTTTTCGAGCAGCGAGCATGCAGATGAGACAGCTGTCGCTGGCGGCGGTCGATCTCGCATTGCATCGCAGATACGACCCCAACGCAGAGCAAGACCCGGTCGCTTTCTCGCGCGAGCTCATGGGGCGATTTTCTGCAACCACCCTGCCGCCATCGTTTGCGATGGTCGCCTCGTTCAATCACCTGTTCTCTGATCCCGTCGGATACGCGGCGGCGTACTATTCGTACAAGTGGGCAGAGGTGTTAGACGCGGACGCTTTCACCCGGTTTGAGCGCGAAGGGATCTTTAACCCGCAGACTGGCCGAGACTTTCGCCAGTGGGTGTTATCGCGGGGTGACAGTGAAGATCCGGCGGAGCTTTTTCGAGGGTTTATGGGACGTGACGCGACGGTGGACGCCCTGTTAAAGCGAAACGGGCTTGACGTTACTACAACTTAGAAACGATAAATCGACTCGCCCTCCCACCGCGAGTTAATAGCGCAAAACCTATGTTCTGTGGGTCCTGCTATCGTCTCGCGGGGGCGCTCTCTAAAAACTCTCGAAGTTTGTCGAGGTATGCAGAGCCTGCCTGTGCCGGAAGGCAACGCTGTCCGTCGTGATTTGAGCACGCCACTTCGCTGTGATTCGCCCCATCAACGAGCACGAGGGTCGCGGGTCCAGCGGGAGGATCTCGACGAACCAAGTCATACATCTCTTGGCTGTATCGGGGCTGAACGAAGTCGTCTGCTGTCCCGTGTAAAAACAGAATTCCCCTCTGCGAGGCCAGCGCCGCGCGACGAATTTTGCTTTTGTTGTCGAACCGATTTGTCATCAAAAACGAAGCAGGAAGCAGCAGCGAGCCGTCGGCGGTCAACGCAGACACGCTCGCAAACGTTGACTCAAGGATCAGCCCTGCGTTGACGTTGTTTGAAGCCATCTCCGTCGCGGGCCCGCCACCCAACGAAAATCCGTAGTGAAAGATTCGGTTGCGATCAATGCGAGCATCCGGTGAGTTTAGATACGCGAGCGCCGTTCGTGCCGCACGGTAGATCCCTGCTTCTGACGGGCTCCCCGGAGATCGTCCGTAGCCGGGGTAGTCGTAGATCAACACGTTGACCGAGAGGCCATACAAAATCGCGACGCGATGCCAGTAGCCATCAACGTTGGACGCGTTGCCGTGGTGGTACAGGATCGTAGGACGCTGCGCGCTGTCGGGCTGTCGCGCCATCACGCCGTAGATTTTTGTCCCATCGTCTGCGGTGAGGGTGAGCTGCTCGGTGACCATCTCAGGCACGCGCGGCATGGCAGGCCACGCAGGTCCGTAGTCCTGAAGTGTGTACGGCTGTGCCTCTGGAAGGCTCCTGGGATTGAAGAAAAATCCGTCCAAATTGACGCAAGATGCGTTGGAAAGAACAAAGCCCAAGAGGCCGAGAAAAATGGAAGATCGAAGGCGGGTCATTGGTCGCGCTCTCCAAACGTGTAACTGAAGCCTAAAGTGAGTCCAACAATTCCAATCCCGCCGACGGAGACCCAGGCAGGAGCCAAGATGTTCGTATTTTGCGAGAAGCCGTACCAGCGGGGTTCGATATCGATTCCGATACGCTCGGTGGGGTTAAACCTTGCGAGTAAAAACAACGTGGGAGTCCAAAATGGGCGCGCATTGACTTCTTCGCTTGTGGCGCCGACTCGAAGTAAATTGTGCACACCTCCACCGAGCAGCAGCCAGCGCGTGGGTCTTCCAGATCCGCCGATCCAGAGGTTGCCAAACACGAGGGCGTCGCTGCGATTCGCAAAGCCATACATCTCACCACCGATTGCGAGCGCATGCCGCCATCGGGCGACTGGGTGCCATGTCACTCCAGCATTCATTCCAAGCAGCGGAACAGAATCCGCATGAGGCCTGAACGCAGCGGCCACTGGGTGCAACCCGACGTGGACATCTACGTCCTCTTCAACTCCGTAAGCCGCGTTGACCGTCACGACCGGTAGCGGAATCGGGATTCCGAGGTTTAAGACTGGGCCTCCAAGGCTGGCGTTCATCCGGAGGCGGTTTTTTCCAACAGGCTCCATCATATGGGTTGTCGCACAGCCAACAAAGGCGCTGGCGCACAAACCTAAAACACAAATCAGTGAAATTTCTCGGGTGCTTCGCACGGGACGCGACCGTACCATAGTGTATTGCAATCTCTCACCCAACTCTCGCGCGTAAATTCCGCGCGGATATTGGCGAGAAGACTATTTTCACTTTTTTAAATGTACCTCTGGACTTTTGCCCCTGCCCCTGTGGTATCAATGTCATGACCGTGTAGGGATGTTGGGGAGTACAGTTTTTGGACTCGTACGTGCGAGCTAGAACTTTCAATACTCCTCTCCCACTGACTGTTTTCAGCGCCGCAAGCGAGACGTTTTTTTTCATTCCCCCTTTACCTTTGCGTCGCGGGTACCAGCTAGGAATCCCTGAATTTTTACAGGCTATGGCTTGGAATGGTGTTTGTGCCTCCTGCCAAAACCAACTGTGATTGCATAGGAGTTCGACGTTGACGATCGAGACGACTCTGGATGTTCAAAGCTCCGTAGTTCAAGCGGTAGCTCGACTTAGTGACCGCGCGCTTGCCCGATTGGTAGGCGCTAACGCCTATCTTCGCGGACGTGTGTATGCGCGGCAAAGTTGTGTTCATGACCTGCTAGTGAAAGCCAACGAGGCGTCGGGGCGAGTGCACGGCCGAGCGAGCGATCCGTATGACGTTCAGGTCTTTCTCTCGGACGAGGGAGGGTTGACCTCGAAGTGCAACTGTCCCGCGTGGCGGGGAGTTGATCGGCACTGCAAGCACGTCGCAGCCGTTTTAGTTGCGCTCCGAGACCGGGTGCGTCCTGCACGGGGTGCAAACGCGACGGCGGAAGAAGGCGATGCTGCCGGTGGCGAAGGCGGCTCCACAGGGCCTGCACCGACTGCGGGTGCTGCCGAAGCTCACGGAAGCCCCACCGCCACAGAGCGCCCAGCCGGCGAGCGCGGTCGCCGAGAGGGACGAGGCGAAGGACGGGGCGAGGGACGGGGCGAAGGACGAGGGGAGGCGCGCGGTGATGGCCGTGGAGACAGTCGCGGTGATCGCGACAAACACGGACGCAACGCTGACGGTCGCAACGGAAAGAACCGACGGCGTGACGAAGGCTCTTCGCGCGAGGTCGTCGTTGTTGATCGCGGCTCGCCTCGTGTTGTGAGCGCTGGTGGGTCCACAACGGTTCAATCGGTGAGCGTGAGCTCTTCAGGGATGCAGGATCAACCACGGGGTTTCACCGCGTGGGTGCCGGCCAATGAACCGAAGAGAGCGCCCGAGTTTGAGTATCGAATTCACGTTCGCTCCAATTCAATCGGGATCACTCCGTATTTGGTTGAGCAGCGGGTCGCAGTGCCCCCGAGTGATGCTTTTGAAATGTTGGGTGCCTTCGCAAGCCCGCATCGCGCGATTTTGCGTTTGCTCTCGCGACACCATCCGAAGACTGCACGTGGTGCGCAGGTTGAGGTGCGAGGTGAAGAGGGCGCTGAGCTTGTCTCGCGCCTGCGTGGAAAACGCGTGCTCGTTGAGCCGATGCTCATGGAGCTTCGGTACGTCGATGAGCCGCTAGTCCCGCGACTCGAGCTTGAAATGGTGCCCCCCACGCAAGTGCGCGTCCGTGCAGTATTTGAGCGAAAAACAAGCGATTCTCGTCGCTTTCAGCTCAGTCAGGGGCTCTGGCTTGAGGGTGAGCCGGGTTGGCACATTGATCCCATTCAGGGTGTGGCGCGACCGCTGGCGGATTTTGTGACCCCAGTCCTTCTTGATCGATTGCTTAAAACGCAAACGATTAACTACCCCACCAGCGATGTTGCGCGGCTCTTGAGCGAGCACCTGCCAAAGGTTTGTCTCGCGCTCAATGCGCCTCTTCCGGACATCAAGGCAATTGTAGAAGAGGTTGATGAGCCCGCGAAGTTTGTGCTTCGCGCCGCCGGCGATCTTACACGGCTTGTGGCGACGCTGGATGTTCACTACGGCAAACACGAGTTTATGGTTCCTCCGGTTGAGCTTCCGCCTCCGCTGGTGATTCTTAGCAACGAGGGAGGACGTCCGCAGTGTCTTCGTCGCGACATCGGTGCAGAGCACGGAGCCATGCGCGAGCTGCTTGATGGCGGGCTTGAGGTCACCGACGACTTTCGCGCGCTGCAAGCTGAGGGTGAAAACGCGATTCGGTTTTGGAGCGAGTGTGTGCCTTCGTTGCCGAAAGCTTGGGACAAATATGTTCCCGAGCATTTGGTTAACGTGAAGGTTAGATCGGCGCCTGTGACCCCACGCGCCCGTGTGAGCTCCGGCGTAGATTGGCTCTCGGTCGATGTCGAGTTTGGCTCTGAGGGCAGTCGAGCAACGGAGGATGACCTTCGTCGCGCACTCGAGATGGGCAACAAGCTGGTTCGGCTTGAAGACGGAACCTACGCGCGCCTTGATGGCGAGCAGGTGCGTGACGTCCTCACTCGCATGTCAGAGATTTATGCGAATGGAAAGGGCGCTCAGCTTCCATTGTCCCAAGCGGGTCGAGTGCAAGACCTCCTTGAGACGCTTGGTACGCGTGCGGAGGTGAACCGCGCGACGAAAGACTTTTTCGCGGCACTGGGTGAGCACAAAGTTGAGGCCGTCGAGCCGCCAAAAGATCTCAACGCGGTCATGCGTCCTTACCAGCTCGAGGGCTTCTCGTGGCTCGCTTATCTGTACCGAACGGGTACCGGTGGGATCCTGGCGGACGACATGGGTCTTGGCAAAACCCTTCAGGCCATCACACT
>JANNCG010001355.1:0-12243 GCA_031386385.1 Myxococcales bacterium | reverse complement strand
CGGCGGTCCTTTCGGTCCCCCCAACGGCGCAGGTGGCCCTTTTGGCGCACCTCAGCAAGATCCAAACGCGTCTGGCGGTGCATTTGGCGCCCCATCCGCAGGTGGAAACGCAGCGAGTTCCCATCCTTTCGGTGCTGCACCGGCAAACAATGCTCCGTTTGGCTCACCTCCAACCGCTGGCGCATTCGGCGCGCCTCCAACACAGGGCGGAGCGTTTGGCGCTCCACAGCAACAAATGGGTGGAGCATTTGGGGCTCCTCCAACACAAGGCGGAGCGTTTGGCGCCCCACAGCAACAAGCGGGTGGAGCATTCGGCGCGCCACAACAACCAATGGGTGGAGCGTTCGGTGCACCACAACAACCAATGGGTGGCTACGGTAGTCCTCCAAACAATGGGATGTACGGAGCCCCACAAATGGGCGCGTACGGAGCCCCGAGTGGTGGCGCAGGTAAGAGCGTTGGCATGATCGCCCTTGTTATCGGCGTCATTGGAGTGTCAACGTGTGGTCTTGGGTTTGCGCGATATCAACAATCACAAGCCCGTCGCGCCCGTGCGATTAGCGAGTTGACCGATTCGCTGGCGCGATCGCGTTCGAGCTATAACTACGGGACGAACAACTACGGCACCAATCCCTACGGCCAAAACTCCTACCGTCCCAATAACGTGTACAACCCCACCCCCAGCTACGTGCCACCAGCGGCGGCAGTCCCCGGGGCACCAAGTATTATCTCGAATACCGGCAACCGCTCGATGTACGAGATTACTCCGGTCTTCTATTCGCGGATGGATGCATACCGCTCTTGCGTGGCCAATGATCCAAGCGCACGAGGGACGATGGCCGTGCGATTTATGATCGCGTCCACAGGACGTGTGCTCACAGCGTTTGCGTCGCCCACCTCAGGCTCGGCAACAGCGGACGCATGTGTCACAGGGCTTGTACGCTCTCTGCAGTTTCGCCCATCTAGCGGATACACCATCTTGATTCACCCACTTCCGCTGCGGTGAATTGCGGACGTTTCACAGGTATTTTCGCATTTGTGCTCTTTGCGCAGTGCGCGGCCTGTGGAGGGACGACTCAGACCACTTGGGACGTGGTCGACAGCGCCGTCGTTGATCGTCCAAGTGTTGTTCAGGACTCCGGACCTCTTCCGCTTGAAGACATCTATTTCGCTCCCATCGATGCGACCGATGGGAGCACAGAAGATCGCGTGGTATCGACGCGAAGAGGGCCTCCCTATCCAGTGATTTTGCATCACGGATTCGCGGGCTTTCAAAATATCGGGCCGATTAACTACTTCTTCAACGTGGCCGCTGATCTGCGTGGTCGGGGTGAGCGAGTGTACGAAGCAGAGGTCGCTCCGTTTAACTCGCCTGCAACAAGAGCCACACAACTCGCGGCGGTAGTTGATCGCGCGCTGACCGAAAACAACACAGATAAAGTGCTCATCATTGCACATTCTCAAGGTGGGCTTGATGCACGGTATTTGATTAGCAGCTTGCGCTATGGCGATCGGGTCGCGGCGCTGGTGACGGTGTCGACTCCGCATCGAGGGACACGTGTGGCGGATGCCGTGTTGGGGATTGTTCCTGGAGCGACGGTTCCGTTTATTAACGCGATTGCGATGCTGTTTGCGTGGACATACAACGATGCGCGGACACGCAACGATCTTAACGCCGCGCTGGTGGGGTTGTCTGAGCGGGAGGCGCTGCTCTTTAACGCAGCCAATCTCGATGACCCGCGAGTGACGTACTGGTCTTGGGCAGGACGCAGCCATCTTCGCACAGGCGAGCTGCAGTGTCGCGACGCGCGATACCCCAACGAGACACTTCGTGTGGACGCGACCACGTTGGTGTTGGCACCGTTTGCCGCGTTTTTAGAAGACTTCAATCCGCTTGAGAATGTTAACGACGGATTGGTCACCGTGCGCAGTGCCCGATGGGGACAATTTCAGGGCTGTGTTCAGGCGGATCACTTCGATGAGATCGGACAAATTGCGCAAGCTGGACCTACCCTAGCCGGGTTTGATCACATCGCGTTTTATCGCAGAATTGTCAGCGATTTGCGCGCTGCAGGAATGTAAACATCATGCGCGTCTTGGGTATTGAAAGCTCCTGCGACGAGACCGCAGCAGCCGTGATCGACTATCGCGAATCAGACAACGGTGCGACGGTGTTATCCGACGTTGTGTCGACGCAAATCGCAGAGCACGCGCCCTACGGCGGTGTGGTGCCAGAGTTGGCCGCACGCGCACACTTGCGGGTGATCGACAGTGTGGTGCGGAGTGCTGTGCGTGAAGCCGGAGGATGGAGCCAGGTAGACGCAGTGGCCGTCACCTCAGGACCAGGTCTCGCGGGCGCGCTGCTTGTTGGAATGCAATGCGGCAAAGCCATTGCGTATGCACGCAATCTACCCTTCATCGGGGTGAACCACATTTGCGGGCATTTGTTAGCGCCGTTTCTTGATCGGCCAATGGCCATCGGCGACAGACCTCAGTACCCCTTCATCGCACTTGTTGCCAGTGGTGGGCACACGGCGCTGTACCGTGTTGATGGTGCACAGCAGATTCGCGAGCTAGGTGCGACCCGTGATGACGCTGCGGGAGAGGCGTTTGATAAGGTCGCGAAGCTGTGTGGCCTGGGGTATCCGGGAGGTCCCGCGATTGATCGATTGGCGGCGAGCGGGGATGGCCAAAAGTATGATTTTCCACGGCCGCTTCGAGCTCGGCAATCGCTCGAATTTTCGTTTAGCGGACTGAAGACAGCCGTCGCTGTGTGGGTGGAGAAACATGGGGTTCCGGAGCTTGGAGCGGGTCTAGAAGATCTCGCTGCGAGTGTTCAAGCAGCCATTGTCGAGACGCTGGTTCGCAAGCTCTTGGCGGCGGTCGAGCAAGAAAATGTCCCGCGTGTTGTCATCTCTGGTGGGGTAGCGGCAAACCGAGGGCTTCGCGCGCTCGCAGAGCGAGAGTGCCGCAAGCATAGGATCTCACTTCACATTCCGCCTGCAAATAGCTGCACCGATAATGCGGCGATGATCGCCTATGCCGGCGCCACCAAGCTCGCCTCAGGGCTTCGAGACAGCCTCACGCTCGAAGTTCGTGTTCGATGGGGCGCCGAAGAAGGCTAACGTTCCACACGACTAATTTCGTCGTGAGCGCTCCGTGACGCGAGTGCCAAGAGCGGCTCGAAGAGAGGCTCCAATGGTCGAGGCAGTCCACGGTGCGATCGCGACGCCAACGGGCAAATCAAGCTCCGCTGCGAGAACCTCGCGTGCGAGGGTCGCACGATCAGCGCTGTTCACAAGGATCAACGCTGCGGTGGCATTGGCTCCAAAAATTGCCCAGAGGGGAGAGTACTCACGGGTCGCGGGGGCATAATATAGTTCAAGACGAAGCGATCCGATTCCAAGCGTGCCCAACACACCAAGAGCCGGAGCGTCCATGTTTCCGACACTTTCTGCCGCAACAAATCCAGCGACTCCGCCGAGCGCTCTGAGCAAACTGACGTCCACACCAGTCCCATCGCGATCGATCACAACCAACACACGACCGATGTATCCTCGCTCGTTGATCCACTCGCTGAGCGCACGTGCAAGTCCAGCATCGACAACTTCGACACGACCCGCGCTTGCTCCTCCCGCAATTTCAACAAGACCTTCACGGCGAAGCTCATCCAACGCGGTCAACAAATCAGCGTCGGGCAGCGGCGAAGCGTCTAAGAGCGCTCCCAACGTTCGTGTCGTGTCGAGCAAGCGTGCGACTTCAAAAAGAGCGGGCTCGCGATCAAAACGTGCGGTGATGGTCTCGGGCCATACCAAGCGGGCCTTGCGGACCTCAGTCCATGACTCTGGAAGACTAGGTTTTAGTCTCGCAATCTCATCGATCTGTCGTGTGGCTTCAAACAACGCCGGGCTCAGGGGCATGGGATCAAGCGTCGAGGTGCTTGCGTCCAACGAGTTGTGCGTAAAGACAAAGGGTCCCTCAGGGAGCCCGAGCAAACGAACAAAAGCCTTCATCCCAGAGGTGGCCCCACAAGAGACGGTTTTCACTTCACCAACGTCAAGTGTGACAACACCAAAGCGACCCGCAGCGTCAATGTTAAGTGTCCCAGTCGAGCGGTTGACGGCCAACAACTGCAACAAATCAGGAAACGAAATTTGCCCCAAATCGCCTCGCAGCTCGCGCGTGTTGCTCGCGGCTCTTTGACGGGTGACAACCAAGGCATCAACCCGCGACGCGGCCTCATCGGCATGAATGGGCTTGGTTAACGTGAGGGCAATGTCTCTCCGCGCAGGCAGATCGCGCGCGTCACCCGAGGCTAAAGCGACGATCATTGTGCGTGCGATTCGAGGGTCATTTCTCAACGTCTCAACGAAGCTTCGCAGATCCAACGAAGGCGAGTCTGCGTCAATCACCAGCACATCCGCTGGATCCCGAACAAGCGCCTCAATCGCTGATACGCCATCGGGCATTCTCTCTATCGCAAATCCGCGTGCAGAAAGTGAATTTGCAAGGGCGCCACCTTCACGCGCACGAGGCCCAGTCGCGCCAACATCCAGAAGCACCGCTCGTCGCGTGATACTCATTCGCCCTCCCGTTGGAGATGAAAGGTCTTTTGCACTTCAGCCACGAGAGACTCCACGATCTCAAGATCGCTGGTATGCATCACGCGTTTGTATGCTCCATGCGCAGACGAGACACACGCATACGCCCACCATTCAGTCAGAACTGCGAGCAGCGCGAAGGGTCCAGTGCGAGAAGCATCGACCTCTATTTCTACAGGAGAAAGTCTGATTCCTGGTGCGCTCGGGTCCCGTCCATCGGGCTCTCCTGGCCGAAGCCAAAAGCACGGCAGCGCGCCATTGGGAGCCCGCTTCATTGCTTCGTAAGCACCCGCCACGATGGGATGGTCGCGATGTCCCAAAAGATACGCAACCCCGTCTTGAGCGGATGTCGTTTTGACCGCTTCACGCGCCACTGCGAGGGCGATGTTTTGTAGCGCTTCTGATGGCATTGCGCCTTGCCGTAGAGCCCAGTCCGCGACACCCGGTCTCAGGCGGAGAAGGGCACCGAGTGAAGCATCAAGTGAGGCGTTGGGGTCTCGCCACGAGGCTTCATGCTCCTCGGCTCGCCGACCACGCGCAGAGGCCGCTCGGGCGAGGGTCGCGAGCTCTCGTCCATCTCGTGGAAACGCCGCTGCTCCAATGGCAGTAGAGAACCAAAGGCGCTTCTCAAGCCGTGCAAGCTCTGCCCGGCGACGATGCTTCTCAGCGATCCTTCGTCGAAGACCGAGGGTGCGCAATCGCCCTGATTCTGGGCTCAGAAGATAGAGTTCATCGTCTTCAACAAGCGCTAAGATGTCTGTGTCCGCAGTGGTATCAAGAATGGTGTCAACGAGCTCGCGACGCGCTTGCCTGAGCGCCTCCTCCCCGTGCTCTTGGCGAAGCTCGGCCCAGCGATCGAGCTGAAAAGTTAGAAGTCCAAAGCGTCGTCCGTTGCGCTGCGCTCGCTCGACTTCACGTCCGGCGGCGTCGACAAAGTACGCAAAGGTATAGGCGCTGGTCTCGGGGTCTTTGATGCCAGCGCGCGCTGCGGATTCTTGTGCGCGAAGAAGCACGCCCACGGCCCCTGCGCAGCGAAGGAGGGGATCAAGAGTGGTCAGGGTTCCCACTTCAGAGACGACGTAGAGGGTGCCAAGGACCTCGTCTCGAGCGCCGATTGCAAGCTCGTCGTACGGTCGATCAGTGGGCGGGCCGACTGCCGCTTCCACCGTTTCGTAGCGAGCATTTTCGAGCCGCACCCGCGCACCGTTTCCGGTGACAGTCGACGCTGCGGTGGCGATGGCTTGAGCCAATTCGGACAGCGAAAGCGCTGCCAAAATCGGCTCTAACAAGCTAGACGCCATCAGGGGCGCGACGGAGGGAACAACGGACCCCCCAGTGCCGCCCACTCGCAACGGAGGCTGCGATCGCTCTTCGCGTGGGGCTGAGAGCGCAACCAACAACGCGTCCCCGGTGAGAGGCCGAGAGAGAACTGAGCGAACACCCAACGCGTGAGCGACCGCTTCGACCTCTGCATCGCCACCCGCTGAGACGCCAAACACTGGAACGGTCGTATCCCGTGCCGCTAAAAAATGTGCAACCGCGAGGCCCGCGCCGTCTTCAAGCGTGAGATCAACCACCACAACATCGGCTGCACCAGCGGCCTCAATGGCGATGGTTGAGTCGTGCTCAACAAGAACCTCATCACCCCATGGCCGCAGAGTATCCCGCACAAAATCGGCGAGCGCCTTGTCCGACGTAAGCAACAGGATCGACAGGGTCGTCACTGTGAGCCTCGCTCATTGAGCGTTCCGGCAAAAGAACGCTCTGCAGGCCCCACCATCACTGCTGCGTATTGTTGAGTAGGAGTGTCTTCGACTTTCCGCACCGTGATCCAGAGAGTGCCTCCATCAAGCCGAACTGTACACTCTCGATTGTCGCTTTCTTCGCGAGCGGCGAGCACAGCGGCAACGGCACATGCGCCTGTGCCACAAGCCAAGGTCCAACCCACACCACGCTCATGGACCCGAACGCGAACGAGGTCTTGCTCAACGCTGACAAACTCGACGTTGGTTCCGTGTGGATATTTGTTCGCAAAATGGCTGCGCAGCATTTGAGCGACGCTCTCTTGGTTCTCGAGTGCGACCTCGCCAATCACAACGGCGTGGGGATTGCCCGCATCTGCGTAAAAAGCTTCGGGTCCTTGCTCACCCAACGTTGCACCATCAATGCTCGCAAATGCTTCACGCTCAACCACGATGCTCCCCATATCGACTGAAGAAATCCACACACCTGCGCTCTCTTGGCGCAGCAGAGTGACGGGCCGAGGACCCGCGTCGGTCGCCAATTGCACGCACTGCCCCGGAAGCAGCCCATGCTCATCGGCGAGGTATGCGGCGACGCAGCGGACACCATTGCCGCACATCTCTGGTCGCGAGCCATCGGCGTTAATGATCACCAAGCGGGCGCTCAAGTGTGACAAGCGCTCAATCCAAAGCACCCCATCTGCGCCGACACCAAGGTGCCTATCACAGAGGCGCTGTGCGTACTGGGGACTTAAACTTGCTTCTGCAAAGCTTGCGGCATCTAATACGATGAAGTCATTGCCGAGCGCTTGATATTTGGCAAATGTCCGAAGCATCGGCTTAGTCCTTTTTGGCAGACGAGAGCAGCTCTTTGAAAGAGCTCTTCAGCTTCGTCGATTCGGTCAAATTCTCGCTGGATTCACTCGGTGGATTGCTTGTGAGCAATGCGGCCGCGTCCAGTTCTGAAAGAGTGCGGATGCCCTCGTCACTGACACCGAGAACAAGTGCTTTTTCTCCAACCTTCACGATCACGATGCTTCGTCTTGCGTCGAGCGCGATGCGGTCAAGGATCGTCAACAGCTTGGACTGTGAGGGACGGGCGAGGATTCCACGCTTTGCCGCGAACCTTAGGATCCACCATGAGGCGCCACAGACCGCAAGCAAGCTCAGCGCCGTGCGCGCGAGCTGAGCGCCAAATCCGGTGGTCTCTGGAGGGACCTCGGTGCTCTGCGCCAACGTAATGAGTAAGTGCATCATGGCGACAAGATGAGTGATTACTCAGCAGCGTCTGCCGTAGCGGTCACTTCTTCGAGAGCCAGTGATTTTTCAAGCATCACGGCGACGTCCATCTGCTCAACCGAGCGCTGCTCTTTCTCGAGATCTTCTTCAAACGCTTTGATCCCGTCCGAGAGCATGGTTTGGCAGAACGGACAACCGGTGGCAATCTTGGTCGCGCCCGTGTCGAGCAGCTGCAGTGTGCGTCGCTTATTGACCCGATCGTTGTTTTGCTCTTCCATCCACATCTGTCCACCACCGGCACCGCAACACAGCCCCTTCTCGCGATTAAGCTCTGCCTCGACCAGCTGCACTCCAGGAATCCTCCGCAAAATCTCTCGTGGACTCTCATACACGTTGTTGTATCGACCCAGATAGCAAGAGTCGTGATAGGCGACTTTTGCTCGAACGGCTTTTTTGGGAGTGATTTTTTTCTCTGTGAGCAGTCCCAAAATGAAGTCCGTGTGGTGCACCACGTTGTAGCGTCCACCGAGGTCGGGATATTCGTTCAGCAACGTGTTGAAGCAGTGCGGGCAGGTCGTGACGATGGTCTTGGGCTTGTATTCGTTGAGTGTGGCGACGTTTTGCTCAGCGAGCATAAGGTATAGGTACTCGTTGCCGGCGCGACGAGCAGGGTCGCCGGTGCAGGTCTCTTGATCGCCGAGAATGGCGAAGTCGACGCTCGCGGCTTTGAGAATGCGAGCCGTTGCCCGAGAAATCTTCTTGGCGTTGTCGTCATAGCTGCCGGCACAGCCGACCCAAAACAGCACGTCGGCTTCGGGTCGGTCGCGAAAGAGTGGAATCTCTAGACCCTCGGCCCACGTCCCACGGTCGAGCTTGGTGATGTTCCACGGGTTGCCGTTGGTCTCAAGGGCTGAAAAAGTCTTCTGCAGCTCATGAGGAAACTCACCCTTCACCAGGACAAGATTTCTGCGCATGTCCACGATCTTGTCCACGTAAGTGATCATCACGGGGCACTGCTCTTCACACGCCCGACACGTGGTGCAACCCCACAAAATATCCGGATCAATGACAAGAGGGACCAAATCAACATGCTTGATCTCTTTAGCTTTTACAGGCGCATCTTTCTTCTCGCCCTCGCCCTCAGCGCTCGCCGTAGCGGGTGGAAAAGCTGCGATCCCCGCTCGCGGGCCTCCGGGACGAGCGATCACTTCTTCTTGCCGGTCGTACGCGTGATTGCGAAGCTCAAGGAGCAAATGTTTCGGTGAGAGGATCTTCCCAGTTCGGTGTGCAGGACAGTTGTCCGAGCAGCGGCCGCACTCTGTGCAAGTGTAGAAATCGAGAATACTTTTCCAAGAAAAGTGCTCAAGCTGAGCCACTCCAACGGGGGCGTCTGTGGGGTTCGGCAACTCTGCTGCAGCGCCGACAAGCTCCATGAGTTCGTCCGAATTTTTGGCCATCGGTGGCAGGCGACCGGGCACTTCCATCGAGCGAAACAGCACGTTAAAGAGCGCGGTAAGCACATGAAAATGTTTGCCGTATGGCAAATAGTTCAGAAAGCCTAACACCAGGGTGACGTGGGTTAACCACCCGAAGATCCCAATTGCGGTGAGCGCCCCAGCGCTTTGAATCCCAAGCGCAAGCAGCAAATGAGCTGCGAAAAAGCCAAGAATTGAAGCCTCATGGGTCGCCGCTGTCATCACGCGAGCCGCCAGATCGCCGTCGGTTGCCGGCATCGCCAGCGCTGCGCGCGCGATGAGTGTGCCGTCGTAGAGAGTATCTGTAAGCATCATGGACGCGATCACGCTCAGGATGACCGTTGCATGCCAGCCGTAGGCCAATCGTCGCTGCTTATCGAGCAAGCGCGCCTTGATGAAGTAGGCGACTCCGAACAAGACACCCAAGACGACGACGTCCTTCATCACTGAGTAGCCAATTCCGAGGATCTTCCACGGCATGGGCCCTGCGGGGTCCAGAACCCAGAGGTTAAATCCTGGGCTAAACCCTCTGCCGATCAGGATGATTGTGCGAAGAATTAACACCGCAAACCCCAAGAAAATCCCGTAATGCGCGAATCCAGCCCCGGCATACTTGGGCATCTTCATCTGCGACCGGAGCGCCCAAAACAACACATGCCCACCGCCGCCGCCAGCAAGCAAGAGTGCTGCAAGCCGAATCGGCTCGGTGGTCTGAGCGTCGTATGGGGTCAGAAAACCAGCCAAGGCCACACAGACCGCAGTCGCAGGGAGCGCAAAGATGCCGGCAACAATAATAGTCCCAAGCAAGTCAGGCTTGCTTGACCCTGGAGGAGCAGCCATTCGCTCAAACCAATGATCAAAGCGATCCGCAGGAGCGCCGGCGAGCAGGAGGGTTAAACGTTTGCGCGCGCTGAAGGCAAAACCAGAAAGCGCTGCGAGCACGAGCAGTGCCATGACGATGGGCATAGAGTCCGATCCTTCTTCTTTACTTGTCGTGGTCTATAGTGGTGTTGCCCTCACAGAGTCAATCAAGAGCGAGAGATCGACGGCGCGGCTCTGGATGAGCCTTTGGCCAATCGTGCTACCTTCAAACGACAAGAACCCGAGTAAAAGCGAACAATCCAATGCCAGACTTTGACCGACGCCGCCCCAAAAACCAGACTATTTGGGCCGTCGATGACGTGTTTTCTCCGGATGAATGTCTGGCGATGATCGCTGAGATCGAAGCGATGGGGTTTGAAGAGGCCCTCATCACAACCGGGCGGGGGATGGTGATGAACAAAAGTGTTCGCAACAACGATCGGGTGATCTTTGACGATCCTGAGCGAGCAAAAACACTGTTCGAACGCTTGAGAGCCCATATCCCCTCAACGATTGATGACTGGTCGTTGGTGGGGCTCAATGAGCGTTTTAGGGCGTATCGCTATGATGTTGGGCAGCGGTTTAGACCTCACTATGACGGCGCGTTTCTGCGCACGCCCGATATCGAAGAGAGCGCCATCACCATGATGGTCTATCTCAACGATGACTATGTGGGCGGGGCTACGAACTTTCTTGATTACGAAGAAGTGGTGATCCCAAAAACAGGAAAAGTGCTGTTTTTCTTTCATCCCGTGCTTCACGAGGGGTGCTCGGTTCTTGAAGGACGAAAGTACGTTCTTCGTACCGACGTGATGTATCGTGTAAACACAAACACCCCATGAGTGAAGGAATCGCGCTCGCGCCCCTGTCGCGCCACACGTTGTTGCCCGTTGAAGAGCGTCTCGCACGTTTGCAAGAAGCGCTGCCACAGATTCGCTCTGTACTGAGCGGTGAGACCGATGAGATCGCCTTGCAAGCGACGCTGTCCTGTCTGTTGTGGGAGACCTGTGTGTGGTGTAACTGGCTGGGATTCTACAGGCGAATCGATGACAATACGCTCAAGGTTGGTCCCTATCAGGGGTCTATGGGGTGCCTGACTATCACGCTCAATCGAGGAGTCTGTGGCGCGGCCGCACGGTCCGGAGAGATTCAGCGTGTCCCTGATGTGCACTTGTTTGCCGGACACATTGCTTGTGACGATCACAGTCGAAGCGAGCTTGTGATTCCATTGATTCGTGGCTCGCGGGTGATCGCTGTGCTGGATATGGACAGCTCCCACGTTGATGCCTTTTCAGAAGCAGAAGCAAAACTGATCGACCTGCTCTTGAAAGAGGTTTTTTCTCTGTAAATTGTCAGTGATAATGAAGTATACCTACACACTATGACGACAGATCTTGAGGTCTTGTCGATGAGCGAGTTGATTCAACTGCAAGGCCGCGTGATCGACGTGCTTCGTCGACGGTTTGAGCGGCCAATGGCGCTTATGTTTACGGACGTCGTTGGCTCAACGGCGTATTTCGCACGCTTCGGAGATGTGGCGGGTCGTGCGCTTCAACAGTCTCACGTGGAGCATTTAGTCCGTGCGCTTCCTGCGGGTCAGGGTCGCATTGTGGACACCGCGGGCGATGGCGCGTTTTCGGTGTTTTCGACTGTCGAAGGAGCGGTGAATTCAATTGTCCAGCTGCTGGGCTCTCTCGGTGACGCCAACGTCACGCGGCTGCCCGAGCATCAACTGGTCCTTCGTGTGGGCTTGCACTGTGGCGCCGTGTTAACCGATGGGATTCTTGTCAGTGGCGATGCGGTCAACGTTGCGGCTCGTGTGGCGAGCACCTGTGCGCCCGGTGAAGTTCGACTGAGTCGCAACGCAGTGCAAGAACTCGGCGGAAAGTGGCGCATGCGTTGCCATTCGCCCGTGCAAACCGAGCTAAAGGGAGTGCTGAATCCCGTCGAGTTGTTGGTGTTTGAGTGGCGTGATCCGTCGCTTTTTCCAACGAAATTTCACGTCATTGAGCTGAACGAAGAGTTTGCGCTTCCCGCCAAGGACATCGTGTCGGTGGGGAGGCTCAAAGAGCATGATGGGCGAGTCGCAAACGACATCGTCTTGACCCACCCAGATCCTCAAGCGGCGATGCGTATTTCGCGTTGGCACTTTGAGCTTCGACGACATCCGTCGGGGTTGACCCTTCGCGCCGTGAGCGATCAGCCGACCGAGGTGGATGATCAACCCGTGATTCGTGGCACTGAAGTGCTCATTCGTCCTGGGTCCATTGTGAAGGTAGCGCGAGTGTTAACACTTCAATTTTTGATTGATCCACGTGGAGTTCG
>JANNCG010001347.1:0-1509 GCA_031386385.1 Myxococcales bacterium | reverse complement strand
ATCCAGTTTCGTCCCGACCACGCGGACATCCTGCCTTCGTCGTTTCCGATATTGCAGCAAGTTGCAAACACCCTGCAAAATATCACGTCGATTGCGCAGATTGACGTACGCGGATACACCGATGATCCCCGTGATGAGCCGCGCAATCTCAATCTCTCGCAGGTGCGTGCTCAGGCGGTGGTGGCCTGGTTGGTTGCGCACGGCGTGTCGGCTTCGCGCTTGATGGCACACGGCTACGGAAACTCCGTCCCTCTGGTCAACTCTCGCGCTCTGCGTGGCGCTGCGCGACGGGCCGCGGAAGCTCGAAACCGTCGCATTGAGTTTGTCGTTGTGCAACCGGCCGCTGCAACCGCAGTGGTGACCGCAACTCCAACTCCGACAACGCCAACTGCGACAACGCCAACGGCCACAACGCCAACGGCCACAACGCCAGCGGCCGCAACGCCTGCTGCCGAAGTGAGCATCCCACCGGAGTGAAGCTCGGGCAGAGCCTCGCGATGAATCAGCGTCAGAGTGTGCAAATTTGCAGACGAAGTGCGATCGCCAGTTCACTGCTGCTCGCCGCGTGTTCATCCAAGCGCCGCGCGCAAGACCGACACACTCCCGTCCTTTTGTTGCACGGGATGTTCGCAGACCACCGGGCGATGGATCCCTTGCAGAGCTACCTGCAGCGCGATGGATTTGCTCACACCCATGCCCCCGATCTCTCTCCAGTGGATGGATCCCATAGCATCACTCTATTAGCTGAGCAGCTCGACACCCATGCTCGTGCGCTGCTTCGTCGCACTGGGAGCGCAAAGCTCGACGTGGTTGGGTATAGCTTAGGAGCGATTGTTGCGCGCTATTGGCTCCTTCGGCAGGGCGGCACGGCGCTCACACGCAGGTTTGTCTCGCTCGCGGGTCCACAGCAGGGAGTCGTGGGGGGCATGCTCTCGACCGCAACGGTGGCGGAAGAGCTTCGCCCGTTGAGTCCATTTTTGGTTTCTCTCGAGAGCCACGGACACGCGTGGGGCGGCGTGCAGGTGGCGTCGTTTTTGTCCCCCTTCGACGCGGTGATCCTGCCACCTGAGACCGCGATTGTTCCTGGGTCCAATATAGTTCATGTGTTTTTGGCGCCAAGCCACCACCACATGGCAACAGACGCTCACGTTCTTCGCGCCGTAGCGGGAGTCCTGTCGTCCACGCCGATGACGTTGCCGCCGGATCTTCCAACACCTCGCGAGCTCTCATTGTCCCTTCGCCGCGCGATTGAGCGCCACCGGATCCCTGCGTTTTGACAAGCGAACTGAGTTAACTGTTTTAAGCTCTCAACCTCGACTGCGTCGCTGGGTGCACTGGAGCCGGTTCGTTGCGCGCTGACTCCAACGGGTCGCTGTCCGATCGTGTCGCCGACCCCCCAGCGCTTCGCTGGCGCTCGCTACGGAAAAGCCAAATCGGTCAATCTCCCCGACGCCCTCCAGCACTGTCGTCGGGGCCATCGGGACACCGCCCGCACTCCCATGAAACACG
>JANNCG010000264.1:0-1654 GCA_031386385.1 Myxococcales bacterium | reverse complement strand
GTTTTTGCACGCGCTGCTGCGGCGTTAACGCTCTCGGGACCGGCGCAAGATCCTCGTGTGCAAGAGTTTTTGCGTCGCGCTGCGCGTGGCGAAGAAGACGAATTTGGCGCGGATGAGACCGCGGGAAGCGAGTCTCTCAGCGGCTTCTTTATGCCCGATCCGCGAGACTCTGGTGAGCGTGTAGAAGCTCTCGCCGCCTACGGAATCGCTCGCCTGCGTGAAGGCAATCGCAACGCCGCGTTTCAGACCCTTCGCGCTTTGGCACGACGCGCTCCAAACGTCGACCGATGGAACGCCCTCGCCCGTGCACTCGCCATGGCGCTGGCCTCAAAAATCACCACGCCAGTCGCGCCCGTTGCAGACGGCACCGCGGCTGTCATCGGCGGAGCCATCGACACGGCGGGTCGAAGCGCGCGAGTGGTCATTGATGGCCGAGCCATTGAGGTGCCCATTGTACAGGGTGTGGGTGTCGTGCTCGCTCGCGAGCTGTCCACTGCGGGTCGTCATCGGATCGCTCTCGAAGTGTCTGCCGGTACAGTGATGGTGGCGCAAGCCGAAGGTCGCTACGGTCGACCGTGGTCTGTGCAGCCCATCCCACATGGCCCTCTTGGACTGACGCTTGATGGCGAAGCTGGGCCGCGAGACACGCGCGCTTCGTTTGTGATTCGCATGCAAAATCGCAGCCCTCGCGTGATCTCATCGCCGCTGCTTGAGATTGATGTTCCATCGGGAGTTGAGCTGGACCAAGAGACTCGTGTCGCGCTCGCGAGTCGCTTGGCGGCACCTCCGTTGCTCACAGGACGTACCCTCGCCCTTCGTCTCAGACCCCTGTCACCCGGCGGCTTTGTTAGACTTCCCCTGCCTTTTCGCTGGTCCGTCAGCGGTTCGCTCAACGGTCTCGGGATCGCAGCTTACGCAGGCTCAGGTCTCAACGCAGGTGTCACTGTTCTACCTCCTCGCGTCCTCACTATCGCTGATCGCGGCCAAGAAGCCGCTCGTCCCGACCTTAGAACCACTGGTCAACGCAGAACTCAACCCACCCCAGAGGTGGCACAATAAAAATTCCATCGCGAAAATCGTGGAACGATTGCATACCTCGGGAGTCTGTAATCGCTCTGGCCCCTTTCCGCCGCCAAGGATCCGTCTGTTAGCAGGATCCTCGTTGAACGAACTCTCGCACCGCAAGCCTCCCATGATTGATCCCAAAACTCGCCGACGACTCGCCGTTGGAACGCTGCTCTGTTTTGCACAAGGACTGATTCAGCCAGCGGCAACGGCACAAACTCGACGCCCTCCAAACGGTGGACGACCAGTGGCCGAGAGCAGCGAAGACGAAGGCAACGACGGCGAAGAGACAACCGGGACAGACCGCGCACCAACAGGTGGAGTGAACCGACGCACGGGGTTTGAGCTTGAGCTTCACGGCACACTCACGACACAACGAGGGCGCCCGCTTGTGCTGCGAGGGACCGCGTTTGAAGTGCGAGGGCTCGCGACACTTCGCGCGCTTCCGGGTGCTCACGTGACGGTGTACGAGTTGGATCAACGGGGGCATAGGTTGCCTCAAGCGTTGGGTGATGTGACGGCTGCAGAAGGCGGTCGATTTCAGCTCAGCGTGATCCCCGAAGGCTCCTCGATCATGCTCGTGATTCGT
>JANNCG010001303.1:0-5233 GCA_031386385.1 Myxococcales bacterium | reverse complement strand
GAATCGTCGCCACCCGCGCCGCGGCGGCCTGCCTGCGCTCACTTGCCGACAGCGTAGGCAACGGAAACGCTCTCGCGAACTCAGGCGGCACTTGAATACTCGCAGTGGCTTCAACGGTGCTTGCGTCCGTGTGTCCCGCGTCCTGCGCGTGTGCTCTGTGTGCGCTCAACACCACGCCCAGCGCGAGGGGCCATCGTAGTGTGCTCAAAAATCTCAAATGTTGCCCTGGATGGCTGACGATGCCGGCGCGGTTTGGAGCTAAGCGTGATGGGGACATTGAGCTGCGATCCTAGCTGTGTGGTAGCTTACCGTCCAAGGCTCAAACACTATGCGACTACGACGGCAGCCATCATTTTCAAACGCGACACTTACACGACAGGCGATGGTCGATCTCGCGGTCCTTGCGATGCTCATTGACGGACAAGCGGTACAGGTAGAGTCGACGATGCTGGGGACGGTGATCGCACAACAACCGGTGTTTGACGACGTCGATGCCGAGGAGTTTGGGCGCTTGGTGAGCGAAGCCACGGATCGACTTGAGCGCTGGGGCGAGCTGGCGACGGCGCTCGAACACATTGCTGCAGACCTGGGAACGGGCTCGGCGAATCGTATCGCTGCGTTTGGGATCGTATACGCGATTGTCTGTGCGGATGGGACGATCGTGGCAGCGGAGGATGATTTTTTGTCCGCCGTGGCGGATGCGTTTGAGCTCACCCAAGTGCAGGTCGATCGGGTGATGGCGGTGATCGATGAGTCGCTTGAGTCCGATGGTGAGAGCGGCACGGAGTACGACGAGCGCACGCAGCCGGATGTGCATCGGTTGTCGCGTCGCGGAGTAGAGCACACACCGATTGCGCTGACGCGGGTGGTGCATGCATAGAGCGAGAGGGGCGAGCGCAAGCACCGACTTTCGGCAGAGCCCCGTGCGGCTCGTGTCTCTTGATGGCGCGTTGCTCGCGTTTGAGCGCAGCAGTGGGCGCCGGTGGCTGTTGCGTACAAACGCCACGCAACACCTTCGGGCCAAGGCTCCTCCGCTGGTGCTGTTCTCTATCACCAACGCGTGCAACCTCGCGTGCACGTTTTGCTACCGGGATGTGCAGAGCGCGAGCTCGTGGCGCGTGGATAGCGCGTTTGACCTTCTTGCCGGGCTGGCCGAGCTCGGGACGCTAGAGGTCGCGTTCGGTGGCGGTGAGCCCTTCGCGTTCGCGGGGTTTTGCACGCTGATCGAGCGGCTCACAGATCACACTCCGTTGGTGGTCCATGTCACAACAAACGGCGAGCTGATTACCAGAGAAAAAGCGCGGCGATTGCGCGGGCGCGTGAGCGAGTTTCGGCTTTCGGTCTACGATGACACGGGGTGGCGTGAGAGTCTCGCGATGCTTCAGGACGAAGGATTTTCTGTCGGCCTTCACTGGCTCGTGACACCCGCGCGGCTGCCGCGGTTGCGAGAGTTTGTGGACGAGTTGCTCACGCTTGGGGTGCGAAAGTTGTTTTTGCTCTCGTACAACGGCGATGATCCCGCGCTGCATCTGTCTCGTGAACAGAGCGCACAGCTCGCACGGACAGTCAATTCACTGAGCGAATTGCCCATCGAGTTGGGTTTGTCTGCGTGCTGGGGTGATCGAATGGAGAGTGTTCCGCAGATGAGTCCTGACCGGGGGGCGGACTGTGGGGCGGGCGGGCACTTCGTCTCGATTGGGCCCGACGGTCGCATGTCGCCGTGCAGCTTTCACCATCAGCGGCGGTACGTGAAGATCGTGGAGGACGTGATCGATGGTTGGACCGCGATGCGCTCATCGGGTCCGGCGCGCATTCGGGGCTGCCATCGCACACAATCGTTGCTTCGACCGCAACAGGGCCTCTGGCGCTGGCGTGCTTGGTCCGGAAACAACAGCGTAGATTGCTTCACTGTGGGTCGTTTTGCGAGTCAAAACGCAGCCGATCAGGCCATTGCCGAGCTCAGAGCGCTCACCGCCGCGCCACAGCAAACGCTGCTCGATCAAGCGTGGGAAGGCCTCAACCAGACAAACCTCGAGCGCCCGCGCGGGGCGAACCTCGCAGACACGCAAGCCTTCACCGCGTTGTGGACTGCAGAGCAGCAGGCGCGAGAGCAGTGGCTCGAAGAGGTGGCCACTTGGGAGCAAGGACCCACCGCAGTGGACCGCTACGCGACCGCGCTTGGGGCGGGCGAACGAGTCGCTGCGCTGCCCGCCCAAGTCGAGGACCCATGGGGATTGATCGCTTTCGGCCGCAACGCGGTCTACCTGCAGGGCAGCACGCTGGAGCCGTTTCGCGCGCTCAGCTGGCTCTGGGGCTATCGCGGTGCGCGGGTGTATGACTTTGGCAACGCCTCTTCGAATGCTCTCTCAATGGTGTGGGCCGCGAAGACAAATAGCCCAGAGATTGCACGCGAATACGCAAGCGAGCTGGGGGCTATCGCGCGAGGGGCGTCTTTGTGGGGTGTCGTGCGACTCGATGCGTGGGAGCCTGCCAGCGTGGGTCGCGTGGGAGCTGTTCGAAGTGTGCGCAAGCGATTGATCGATCAACTGCGTGAGCAGCTCGAAGCTCGCGGCTTGCGGTTTGACGGCAGGGTGATCGCCGATCGAGCCATCGAGCTGAGCGTGATTGAAAGCGAGGTCGCCAAGCTTCGGCCAAAGGCGCCAACCATAGTGTCGCGCTTGTGGTGTGCGGCGTATGGCGAGCGCGGAGAGCAAACGCTTGCCTCGATTCGCGCGCTCAACGAGGATCCATCCACGCTGTGGGAGTGGACCAATCAGCGCATTGAGGGCTCTCGACGGTGGCCGAAGGACTTGCAGATCCACCGGTTGGGGGCGCTGTTGTTGCTTGAGGCGCGGGAGCTTCCGCAGTCACTTGGGCGTGGATTTCTTCTGCGCAATACCGAGACGCCGTGGAGCTTAGAGGCGCGCGATGTGCGTGTGACGGTCGCGCTCTTTGGCGATCAAGCCACGGGACAGCTGCGGTCGCTCGGGCTCGAAGCCAAGGACGACGAGAATCGCGGAAGTACGACAACCAACAAACCCGTAGCGGTCCTTGAGCGTGCCTCAAATCTTGCCACCCGCGGTGACCTCATTTGGAACGCTACCCTCGCTGCCGCGAACCCGCTCACCGCCGCGGTGGAGTACCTTCAGTCACGACTGAACCTTCAGTTCACCGCGGGGCGTTAAAATTGTGCGTGCGAGCTGCGGATTAACCGCAGGTTCCGGCTGCGTCGGGGAGAATGCATGCCGCACCACACGGGCAGATTCGCGCGTTGTTGCACACACCACGACCGCAGTCAGAGTTGCGCCAACAAGGCTGTGGAGCACCAGGCACCGGCGGCGGAAGCGATGGTTTGCACACACCCGTAGCCGCTCCGTCAGCGCACTGATTCAGCGGAACACAGTACCCGCGGCCCCCGCAGTCCGCGTCTTGCAGACAACAACCGGGACCCACCCTACACACACCGCCACATGCACCATTGCTCGCGACTCCCACGCCAGAGTTGAGCGCGACGCATTCGTTTGTGTACGTCATGTTGTCGCAGCCGCAGACGGGCGCGACGATCGCGTTACAGGGAGTGGGGCCTTGGCAACGACCGGTGCCGCCGCACGCCATAATTCCGTAGCAAACGGGGCCTGCCATGCCGCGACAGTCAGCGTTGTTGCGGCAGCCGCCTGGGTTGATGGGGCACGTCCCGCGAACGCTCACGCCCACGCCAGCGTTGAATGCCTCGCACTCAGACGCGTAGTTTTGTCCGTCGCAACCACACACTGCAGCGCCAGGACCGGGCCGACCACAGTTGAGCACCGCGGGCTCACACACGCCTCGTCCTCGGCACACGGGGATGTTGCGACAAACCAATCCACGTGGACACTCAGCCGTCGAACCGCAACCGCTCGCGCCCGCATCGGGGCTCGCATCAGGGCTCGCATCGCGGCTCGCGTCAGGGCCGCGGGGCACGTCGTTGGTCACTCCGATGTCTGAGCCAACCGGCACATCCATGGTCATCGAGGGGACATCCAGAGTGCCGCCCCCGTCCACTGTGGGGGAGTCCTGCGTCACGATCGCGTCTGAGGTAGTTGGGACATCAGCGCGACTCCCACTGTCCGCGGGCACGACACCGCCGCCGCACGCGACGAGTGAAGAGAGAGCCACCGCGGTGATCGCACATGCAAAGAGTAGATTGGGATTTTTCAAAGATTTCATTCGGTGAGAGTACGCGCCGAAGGAGCACTGAGTCAACACGTGCCCGGGTGTGAGAGCTAGCGGGCAAACAAGTGCGCAACGTGGGGATCGCGAGAGCGAAGATTGAGCTGCACTCAGGCGGCGCGAGTATTTCGATCTGACAGAGGCAGCTCGAAGCACTGGGCGCAAAGCGCTAGCGACGCTTGTACGAACGCCACGAGTGCTGGCGTCCGCAAGGGACTCAAAAGGCCTAGTTGGATCAGAATTTTTCGCAATTGCTGCAATTTGTCTAATAGTTCTCACCGACAGTGACTGTCGGTCGCGGGGGATGGGTTGGCTTCTGGCGGTTTTTTAAGGTCTGCGGTATCGGGTCGATCATGCGGCTGAGCCGTGCGAACGGCGGATCAGAAAGCTGCCGATGAGCAGGTGTCACAGCGTGATGAACGGTTCGAGCTCGCCAGCGATGAACCGCGCGCAGGTGAACTCGACTGGCCAGGTTTCGGGTGCGCAGCACGCGGCGGCTGCCACATCCGTTGGTCGCACGCGCTTGCACGGGATCATCGCGTTTCGTTGCTCACGTTCGCGCTCGAGCTCCGGTGAGTCGCTAAGTAGGCGTCGCAGTAACTTGAGCACGTTGATCGTTGCGCTGATGCCCTCGGGCGTTGAGCAGACAGGTTGCGACCCAATTAAACCAACCAGCATCCAAACCGTACCGCGTTGCTCAGAGGCAAGGGCTTCGCGAGCGAGCTCATGGTCAACCCGAGATTTTTGCCGATTTGGGCCATCCATTGCCCGAACGTTTCTGGCCGCAAATTCCCTCGCCAATTTTCGACGCAAAGTTCTCGCTTCAAGATGGGCATAACGAGTGACGTATATGCGACGATGCCATTTCTTGAGAATGCCGGTTCGCCGTCCGGTATCGCATAGTCGCCACGGGTTGTCGAAGCTGACGCAGAACACGGGACCACAAGCGTGGTCGTCGGCTTTACGCCGCCCAAAAAGTCGATATGCTGCACGATGATTACGCGTCGAAGCGGATGCGGTTCTC
>JANNCG010001290.1:0-2643 GCA_031386385.1 Myxococcales bacterium | reverse complement strand
AGCTTGTCGCTCTCTTGGCTGCGTGAGGTCGCAGAGCAGAGCAAGCAGCCTGTGGCCTTCATTGACGGCGCAGACGCGTTAGATCCCTCGGGACTGCATCCGGTTTTGCGCGCGCGGATGTTGTGGGTACGCGCTCGCAGCGCGATGGAGGCGCTTGAGTGTGCAGAGCAAGCGCTTGATACGGGCGGCTTTGCGATGGTGTGTTTGTACTTAGTTGAAGCGCCAGAGAGCCGTGAACATCCCGTACAACCTTCGCATTGGGGGAGGGTGTTGCGTCGGGCCGAAGCCTCGCAGTCCATCGCGTTGGCGGTGACCTCTATGGATGATCCTCGCGCACCGGGATCGTTTGCTCGCGCACGGATGGTGTGTCATCGCGACGAGGTGACATGGGGGCGCACGTGCATTCTTGAGGGCAACCGTGTGGCGCTCTCGGTGACGCGCAATCGCTTGGCAAATTCCAGCAATGTGGCGCAGTCCGTGGGGGCTGCACGGTCGCTGCCGTGCGTGCGAGTGTCCTTGAGTTTTTAGGCCCAGTGAGCAAATCCCCGCGACAGCAGCGAGTAGCGTGTGTGGCCATTGTGGACCCATCGTGGGTAGCGTTTTGCCGTCGCGAGCCAGAGGCGAACTCTCAGTGCATCGCAGTGATTGACAGTGGCGGGGCGCGGGGACAGGTGCTTGCGTGTTCGCCCGTCGCGAGGGAGCTAGGCGTCAAGCGTGGGATGCGTAGCGCGAGGGTGATGGCCTTGAGCGAGAAGCTCCGGCTGCGTGTGGAGGACCCTGCAGCGAGGGAGGCGGTGCGAGAGGCGCTGCGAGATGCGTGCTTGGCGTTTGTTCCGGCAGTGCAGCTTGTTGAAGAGAGAGATTGCGTGTTGTTGAATGCTACTGGAGTGAGCGCGCAGTGGGGCAGCGAAGAGTCGTTTGTCTCCGCGATTGAGCACGCGTGTCGCAAAGTTGGGCTCACTGTGCAGACCAGCATCGCAAGTGCGACATTGAGCGCCATGGCTCTGTCTCAGCTATCTGAAGGTGTCATCGTGAAGACTGTCGCCGAAGAGCGAAGCGCGTTGAGCCCACTGCCGCTGCATGTTTTGTCCCTGCATACATCCGCTGAAAGTACGCTCAAATCCATGGGAATTCGCACCCTCGGCGAGCTCGCGAGCCTCAACGCGCAAGACATTGCGACCCGTGTGAGCATCGAAGCTGCTCAGGCGGTTCGTGTGGCCTGCGGCGAAGACCGCACCATCGTCGTGCCGCAGCTTGTTGAAGATCGCTTCGAAGAGCGCGCGAATTTTGATTGGGAACTGTTTGAGATCGAGCCCTTGCTCTTTGCCACCAAGCCGCTCTTTACCGCAGTGATCGCGCGCTTAAGTTGCCGCGGATTCTCTGCGCGTTCTGGCTGGGTGACCTTCAGTTTGCTCAACAAGACCACACACCGTCGTGAGGTCACTGTGGCGAGCGCGACGCGTGAGGTCTCGGTGTGGATGAGGTTGTTGCACACCTCACTTGAAGCCGCTCCTCCGAAGCACGCGGTGATTGGAGCGAGCGTTGAGCTCTTTGCGTGCGCGCCACGCGCGGTGCAGCTCGGGTTGTTTGATCGCCCAGGACCTAGCCCCGAGAAGTGGTCGCTTGCCCTCGCGCGCATAGAGGCCAAGGTGGGGTCCGCGCGGGTGGGAATGGCAGGACCTTCATTGACGCATCGACCACGAGAGGTGCGGATGCTCCCATGGGAAGATGAGAGAAAGATCGCATCGACTGAAGATCTTTTAAAAGACTCCGAGGCAAGCATAGACACCCCATGCACAGTGAACACCGCGCTCACGCTGCATGTGTTTAGACCGCCCCGTCCGGTGCGGGTGCGCTTTGAACACGGGGCGATTAGCGCGCTGCTCGCAGAGGCCTATACAGAGCGCACTGCGAGTAAAATGCCCGTAAAAATGCACGATAAAATCTCTGGTCGTGTGCTCCACTGCGCTGGACCATACCGCGTCAGCGGCAGCTGGTGGGACAACCCTTTTGCGCAAGATACCTATGACGTTGTCCTTGAGGACTCGGTCATGTATCGCGTGGGGTATGATGGTAAGAGCGGTCTTTGGACGCTCGAGGGACGCTATGAGTAGCGTGCACAACGTAAAGCGTCAAAGTTGGTGGGCGGATTAACCGAGCGGGGTTTCGCAGACGTTTCCGAGGCAGCGAAGCATTGGGTTGCTTGGGCAGCAGTCGCTGTCCATGCTGCAGGTCTGACCACGGCGGCGACACTCCATCGGTGCCGGAGGCTCGCAGCGACCCATCGCGTTGCAGCGCCCCGTGCAGCACTCGCTGTTCACACGGCACTCAACGCCGTTCATGCGACAGGCTTCTGCCGCCCAGAAAGCACCGATGTTGTTCTCGGTTACGTTTTGGCCAGGGAGCCAATAAGGTACAAACGATGGATCGGTCCCTGGCGCCGCGCCGGTATCAATTGCGGTAACCCACAGCTGGCGACGGTTGGTTGCGCGTGAGCCCGCTTGCGCGTTGCCGTAATCACGACGGGTATAAAACGCGAGCCAGAACAATCGACGGCCGCCCATCCCAGGCTCCATCGTTGAAAACGGCGAGAACGTTGGGCGATACGAAGCCACACCGTTGGCGCCTTCGTTGGCGCGATCA
>JANNCG010001283.1:0-5118 GCA_031386385.1 Myxococcales bacterium | reverse complement strand
GGCGAGTATCGTGGCCGCAACGAGTCTCCTTTGTAGGCTTTGCTGATGCACTTGAGGGCTAGGTCTCGAAGAGAAAGCACGAACACCTCATAGCGAAACTTTCGCATCTCTGGTGTGTGCACAAACGCGCTAAACGCGAGGGACTCTCCGTCGGGCGACAGATCCACAGTGTCGTCCGCGCCATCGAGATCAAACCAAGCGTGAAGTGACGGAGTCAAGTCGCGAAGGACCGCATCGCTTACGGCGAGCTCGAACAAGTGTTGCACCTCGCCGTCGGTCATCCAGTGATCCCAGTAGCGAGCGATCGTACTTTCAGTCACATGAACATTTGCGCGGTCTTTCTCGCGCTCTTTCGCGAGCGCAGCAGTCCCTTCAAGCGTCATGGCGTCACTGAACAGAGACGCAACGACACAGAGCCGCTTGCTATCCGAAAACCACAGCACCTCGCGAACGCCCAACGGAAAGTGCCCCAGCATCCGCGCCTCACCGCCGTACTTCAAATCCAGCAAGTGAAGCTGCGCGTGTGTGCCGTGTTGCTCGTTTGATGGCTGACGCAAAAAGGCCAGCCAGCGTTGGTCCGGAGAGATCTTTGCGCCAGCGCTTGAAGTGTTTTCCGCCGTCAGCGCGACTGGCTCGCTCTGCGGATTGCGGGTGTCGATCCGATAGAGAATGGTCTGATTTTTCCCAGTCACTTCATCGGATGTGCGGACGGGCACGATGGCAAATGAGCCGTCCTGTGCGACCGCAGGAGGGGCCACACGTGCGAGGTTCCAGTGCAGAGTTTCGTTGAACAGTTTGGGCATTGGGTGCGCGAAGATTAACCCGTCTGATGCCTGCTGTTCTACGGGCGTTTCTTACGCCCTGTCGATCGCCCTGCCGACGTCCACGCGGCGCTCTTTTTAGCCTGCTCACTGGCAACTGGGTGTCCGATTGGGTACGCTCGAGTGAATGTCCGTCACGCTTATCGCAGGTCTTGTTTTCGCGGCCTTTATGCTCGCGTTTGCCCAGGGAATTCGGCGAAAAATGAGCAGTGCTGGCGTTGGTGAGATTGCCGAGCGGATCGATCCCAATTCACAGTGGCAGCCCGGCGAGCGCATCCTCCGCGAAGGCCTCGCGAATCATTTTGAGGGCGCAATCTCAAACGGCGGAATGCTCACACTCACGCAACGACGCCTTCGGTTTCGTGGACACAGTTTTAATGTTCGGCAGTACGATATTTCTTGGAATTTGAGCGAGATCCAGTCAGCCCAAGCCGTGATGACCGCGTTTATTATTCCCAACGGTCTGATCGTGTCGCACCAAAATGGCGGGACCGAGCGGTTCGTCGTGAACCAGCGAAAAAAATGGGCGACCGCAATTGAAGCCGCACTCGCCGAGCACCGCGCGAGTGGCTATCGAGTGGCGCAGTAGTCACCCAATTGACACGCGAGTGACACTGAATCGTTGGCTTCAGACCCCGATAATGTTAATAGGTTTCAACGCACTAGATGACCGAACCGAAGTCACCAATTCCTGTTGATCTCAACACCCCCGTGGGTTTGCGGTATCTGTCGGGGTTTGCCTATGTTGACGACTCGGAGGTATCGCTCAGAGCCCTTCGCAAAGCCCTGGCGCCGCACCACCTCGTGCTCGAGACGTACTCAACGGCCCAAGCGATTGTGAAGCGTCCAGACGAGGTCCCGCTCATCGCAGTGCTCCTCGACGTAGATCTTGGTGGCAGCGTGGACGGAGTGGCCGTCAGCAAGGCGCTTAGGGCGCAATATCCGTCGGTCAATATCGCGTTTTTTACCGCTGACGACGTGAAGACCCGTGCTGCGGCGCTTGCTGAATTAGGGACCGTTTTTAGCAAGCATAAGGGACTGGACCCGGTCGTTGATTGGTGTTTGGTCGCCGTCAACGATTAGTCCGGGTGTCGTTGGTGGTGTGTGAGCGAGGGGCTTACTCCCACTCAATAGTTGCGGGCGGCTTTGTGGAGATATCGTAAACCACACGATTGACGCCTCGGACCTCATTGATGATCCGTGAAGACATCTTCGCGAGAACATCATACGGAATCCTTGCAAAATCTGCGGTCATTCCGTCCACAGAGGTCACCGCGCGGATCGCGATGCACTCGTCGTAGGTTCGCTCATCGCCCATCACGCCGACGCTTCGAACCGGAAGAAGTGCGGCGAAACACTGCCACACCGAGTCGTACAGCCCGTGCGCTCGCAGCTCTCCCTCGACGATCGCGTCCGCGTCCCGCAGCGTGTCTAGCCGAGCACGTGTCTGTTCACCGAGGCAACGAATGGCTAAGCCTGGGCCAGGAAAAGGATGCCGCCACAATAGCTCTCGCGACAGGCCCATCGACTCGCCGACAGCGCGGACTTCGTCTTTGAACAGCTCGCGAAGTGGCTCGACCAACGACAGCTTCATGTGCTCCGGCAACCCACCGACGTTGTGATGACTCTTGATCACGGCGCTGGGGCCTTTAAACGACACGCTCTCAATCACGTCGGGGTACAGCGTCCCTTGCACAAGGTGCGTGACGTTGGGAATCGACTTGGCGACCTCGTCAAACACCTCGATAAACACTCGCCCAATAATCTTGCGCTTCGCCTCTGGGTCGGTCACGCCTTTGAGCGCAGACAAGAACTGATCGGTCGCGTCGATCACGCGAAGATCGAGCGAAAACTGCGCTCGAAAGATCGTCTCAACCTGCTCGCGTTCGCCCTTGCGCAGCACACCATTGTCAACAAAAACACAGGTCAACCGATCTCCGAGTGCACGCGAGCACAGCACCGCTGCCACGGACGAGTCCACGCCGCCGGACAGACCGCAGATCGCGTGACCTTGGCCGACCTGTGAGCGAATCTTCGCGATGCTCTCTTCGACAAAGGCACCAGCAGACCAGTCCGCTTGCATCTTCACGACATCAAACAAGAAGGCTGCGAGGAGCTCTTTGCCCCTCGCGGTGTGAGCTACCTCGGGGTGAAACTGTACGCCAAAGAGTTGGCGTTTTAGGTCTCCAACTGCAGCAAAGGGTGAGTGCGCGCTGGTCGCGAGGACTTCAAATCCTGGAGGCAAGTCAATGACCCGATCACCGTGTGACATCCAAACCTCGAGGACGTCATTGGTTGCGAAGCGCTGAAGGACCCCCTCGGCACGATGAACGGTGACCTGCGCCCGACCGTACTCGCGTTGATCGGCTTTCTCCACCCGCCCACCGAGCAGGTGTGCCGTAAGCTGCTCGCCATAGCATATCCCCAACACCGGAACACCTAGTGAAAACACTGATGGATCGATACTCGGTGCGCCCTCGTCAAACACGCTCGATGGACCTCCGCTCAAAATAATACACTTGGGGTTGAGCGCCTTGATGGCCTCGATCCCGACGGTGCAGGGTTGAATTTCACTGTACACCCCGAGCTCACGCGTGCGGCGCGCGATGAGCATGGTGTACTGTGAGCCAAAGTCGAGAATAAGTACGAGCGGACGTTCCATGGGTGCGATGGGAGTTCACTACCACCACCTGTGGAGCAATGGCCAATTGTGAGAGCAAATTTGCCCCGAGCGCTCTCAATTCTCCGGTGCGACTGCAGCGCAATGCTGCTACACAGTTGGCGGCCATCCTTAGGTTCTGAGAAGAAAGCCGGAGAAAAATCATGAAGATCTTTATCGACTCTGCAGACACAAACGAAATTCGCGAAGCTGCCCGCATGGGCGCCGTGGATGGAGTCACCACCAACCCAAGCCTGGTCGCCAAGACCGGCCGCAAATATCTCGATGTGGTCAAAGAGATCTGTGACCTCGTTGATGGACCTATTAGCGCAGAGGTCCTGGGGACCTCGTACGACGACATCATTCGCGAGGGCCGTGAGTGGGCGAAGGTTCACAAAAACATCGTGGTGAAGGTTCCGCTCATTGTCGATGGCCTCAAGGCGGTCAAGACGTTTTCAAGCGAAGGTATTCGCACCAACGTGACGCTCTGTTTCTCGCCGACGCAGGCGCTTCTCGCTGCAAAAGCTGGCGCAACGTACATCTCGCCCTTTGTCGGGCGCCTCGATGATGCATCGGAAGATGGCATGGTCTTGATTGAGCAGATCGTGCAGATTTATCGAAATTACGACTACAAAACTGAGGTCCTCGTGGCATCAGTGCGTCATCCCATCCACGTCGTTCAGTCGCTGATGATCGGCGCTCACGTTTGCACAATCCCGCTCAAGGTGATTGAGCAGCTCGCCAAGCATCCACTCACGGACGTCGGTCTGGCGAAATTTTTGGAAGACGCGAAGAAGATTCCGCGTTAGAGCCGCAGAAGCATGGGCACTACCCGGTCTAAGAAAGTCGCAGGCTCTGATCGTACAGGTTCATGGCTTGGGGCACTTGCTGCGGTGAGCATCGGGACGTTCTGCGCGCTTCTAGTGGTCCATCCAGCGGCCAGCAACGCTCAGCAGAGGATACACCCGCAGGCGCGCTGGCCTCGTAGTGACGGCGGAGCACCTGCGCTTCCCTGGCAAATTCAGCAGCAGACGCAGGATCTCACTGGGGTTGTGTCCGTGACCCCGCTGACTCCACCGCAGACCAACGTCGCCTCCGGATCTGGTGTCACGGTTACAGCGGGTGAGCTCGTGGATCGCGTCCGCGACGCCAACGCTTTTGAGCAGCGTCGCTTCGCAGAAGATCCCGCGCTCATCGAGCAGCTCGCAGACCGCATCGTGAGTGATCGACTGCTTGCGCTCGAAGCTCGGAGGCGAGGGCTTGAGCGTGACCCCGCCGTTCGTGCCGCGACCGAACGTGCGCTAATTGCCCGGTTGCGCGCGACGGTGCTCACGCCGACAGCCGACGCCCTTCGGGTAACCGACGAAGAAGCGCGGGCGTTCTATGACGCGAACGCGCATCGCTTTCACATCCCTGAGCGACGAAAAGTTCTTGCGATCTTTGTCACTGATCGCACGCGGATGGATCGTGAGATGCGGCGCTGGAGGCGCATGAGTCGTGTGCAAATTCGCAGGGCGTTTCGTACTCTCGCGGAGCAGCTCAACACTGACGAAGAGCTCATTCGCAACCGCCATGAGATCATCGACGTCACCGAGTCCCGCGATGACCTCGACCCCATGGTTCGGCTGACAACATTTG
>JANNCG010001258.1:0-4908 GCA_031386385.1 Myxococcales bacterium | reverse complement strand
GGACAAAGGTGATGTTCATGGACTGCTTTTTTGCGGACCGACAGCCATGACCACAGGACGCTGTTCCGTCGCAGCCGTTTTCGTAGCGCTGAATGACGTGTGACTCAAACCCCATGCGCTTGGCCCCGAGGGCAAAGGTCGCGTTGTTTTCGCCAAGGACGCGATCTTCGACCGAGCGCACGTTGAGCTCGCGCTCAAGCCAGGCAAACTCGGGATCAAGCACTGCTTCGGTGATCTCGGGCGCAAGCTCCCAGCGCGTTGCCCAGTCTTGAAACACATCGGATGGAGCCCTCCACGCGATCGCAGAGTTGATCGTTGTGCTTCCACCCACACAGCGCCCCTGCATCACAGGAATCACCGCTCTCCCGCGAGTCACGTGCGTGGCCATCCCGCGCCACAATTGCTTCATCGCGGGGTACAGATCTTTTTGAAACTCGCGCGTGCGAATCCACGGACCCTCTTCAAGAATAGCCACGGACTCACCCGCTTCGGCGAGCGTGACCGCAGCCGCAGCGCCCGCAGCGCCCGAGCCAATGATCACCCAGTCCACTTCGTCTTCGACCGATCGGCGAGCGAGCAGCCCGTTGATGTCCGAGCCCTCGGGGAGGTTTTGGTGATCGTCCGCAAACAGCTGTGTGGTGGCGGTGATGGGAGTGGGTTTGAGTGATTCTGACCAAGGCAACATAGGGATGGATCGCTTTCAAGCAGAGGGTCAAACAGTGGTTTCGACAGGGGTCGCAGAGGGTGTTGCTATGGGACTCACAACGGGTGCAGCTTCAGCGGAGGGAGCCACCAAACTGACGGTGGAGGTCTTGCTTGCTCGCAGCGCGATGAGGGCTTCGCTTTTTGCAGGTGCGATACTTGGCGCGAGCGTTGGGCGGATCATCGCGCCGTACAGCAGTCCACCAACAGCCTTGAGCATCACGATCAGCTGACGGACAAAGTAGTTGTTGTGCGCGTAGAGTTTTGTCAGGACTTTCAGCCGCAACGGCTCTGGCAGGCGATAGAACGGTTTGAGCGAAGGGGCTAAAAAGATCGCGCTAAACGCGACCAAAAAGAGCCCCGCGCGAAGCACTACGACGGGGACTAGCTCCCAGGACTGAGTGAGGTCTTCGAGGTAGCCTTCGATGTCTCCATCAGAGATCCCCACTGGCATACGCTCGCTTTGATTGCTAGGAAAAATAGTCTCAAACACCGCTCGCGCCGTACGTACTTCTCCGCGAGTGAGGGACTTTAAAAAGCTCATTTGCGCACCTTTGGGGCCTTGGTTTTTTTCTTTGCGACGGGGGATTTGATCTCGCCTGAGGCGAGCAGCTGTTCTCGGAGAATCTTGAGTGTGTGATCGTCCAGCCCGAGCAGGGTGTCTCGCAAGGTCTCGCGTGCGCTCTCTGCGGTCCCGGACGCGATCAGCTCAACAAGGGGGGCGTACATTCGGTGTTGCAACGGTGGGTTGGGATACATCGCCAAGGTCAACTGCGGATCTTCCGTCGGAAACCGCGCCACCGTGTTGATCAGCAATTCAAGCGCCAGATTGCGACTCGCGCGAACAATCAACCGCGCAAACTCCACATCCCCAACCGCAAACTTCAACGGCTCATCAACGAGCTTGCTCTGCTGCTTCATAGACTCTTTGAGCAGCTTGAGATCTTCAGCCGTGTGCCGAACCGCGGCGAGTGCGACGGCTTCAGTGGCGATCGCCCTACGAAGCTCAAGCAGATCGCGAACGTGCGCCAGGTACGCCTCGGGGTTGTGGGTCCGCATCACGCCCAACAAGCGCGGAAGCGACTCAATCCCTGCGGTCTCACGAAAGTTGCACACCAAGGTCCCAACGCCGTGCTGGGTGGTGATCAAGCCATGAGCCTCAAGCTGTGAGAGCGCTGCGCGCAAGGTCAGGCGGTTCACCTGAAGCTGCTCTGCAAGCTCACGCTCAGCCGGGAGTTTTGTCCCTGGACTGAGCGCGCCTGAGAGGATCCTCGCTCTCAGTTGCTCAGTGATGTGCTGCACCGCGCTCATGCGTTGTGTGGGTGAGATCGCCAAGACAACGCTTGGTGCGTTGAGGCTTACAGTGCTGAGAGGGATTGTGCTGACTTGCATAGAGACTCGTCGGGTGGTTCAGTGGTTGAACCACTCAATGAGTAGATGAGTAGCTTGGGTCCCGCCAATGCGCAAGGCGCAAAGTGGACAAAAATGTTCGCCCTCCCAGACCGCGCAACTTGTTGAGGATTCACTCAAGGGGTCCAAACCGAGGGGCAAACTGTGCGTGATTTGATTGGACTGAGTATGTCCATTGGCGCATGTCGTGGCCTTGATTCCAAAGCGGATTCAATCAATGATCTGTCTTGTCGGCGCGTTGGTATGTGTGATCAACGCGCTGCGGAGGCTGCAACTGTGACAGATCTAAATTCCCCCCTCACTAATCCTCACCGGGCATCTTGGACCCACATTGCGGCCTCCGCTCTCGACTCTTTTTGCATTGAGGGCTTGGCCAGCGCCGAGCTTTTGTTGCCCGAACAAGCCCGAAGCTTTTGTCGACAACTCATGTTTCGCCTTCGACATGAGTGGCAGTCGCAGTTCGCGACCAGCACAACGCTGAGCAGCTCCACAAGCCTCGAAGACTCGGTCAACATCGCCATCGCCGCAGCGTATGCGGGCACCGCCATCGCAGCGTCACAGCGCGAGGTCTGGGTGACGCTTTCACTCACTACCCTCACCAATCAAATCGTCCGTGACGCTCTTGATACAGACCTCTGTACCGATGTGGCCGAGCGCGACGCGACGATTCTGTTCGCAGAGCAGCTCGCTCGTACCGTGCGCGCTCGCTTGGGAGACTCCGTTGCGACCAACGTTCGCGATCCGGTTGCAAACGCCGCACGAAGGGCCTTTGCTGAGCTTCACGAGAGCGCCATCGCTGAAGACTCTGTCCCGACATTTATCACCGCGTTGTTCGGCCACCTTCGCCACGGGGCCTCACAAATTCGCAGCGGAACCACCATGGACAGCATCGCACGCGCGGCCGTCAGTCGAGCGGATCGCGCCGAGCACGGCGATGTTCACTCTGCGTGGGTTCGCGCAGATGTCTCGCTTCGTCGTGCGTTGCTGATCGCCTCGCTGTGTGAGGCAAGCATGAGCCTTGCGCGTGCAGCGGTGCGTGAGAGCGGTCGCTCGCCCGAGGTCGCCGTCGGGATCGCACGCTGCGCTGCGGCCATGCTCGGGGCCACTGGCGAGTCCGTCGGGTGGCTGCATGAGACCCACGAACCGAGCACTTTATTTTCAGCCATTTCAAAAACCGCGGCGAGCAGTTCTCCCGCTCTCTCCACTGCAAAATCAACCATTCATACCCCAACAGAAGCAACGCCAAAGGACCCCGCCATGACAACGATCAACACCAAAGACACGACCCCTTCACCCACCATGAGCGCGGCTCGGACAGCCACGGGCAAGGTCATTGAGACCCTCGAAAACGACGCACAAGACGCTGCATGGCGCTTGGCCGGCTCGCAGTTTGTCAAGCTCATGCGAGACCCGCTGGTGGGCGTGATGTCACGGCACTTGTCGCCCAACGACGAGTCGATGCGCGCGCGAATTGCTGGATTTTTAGAGACCGAAGTAGGCACTGCGTTGCTGAGCGCGGTGCTTAGCGCGGCGCTGTCTTCGCTGCCCCGCGCTGCGGGTCCTGTCCCTGATCGACTGGCACGTGAGCTGCGCGTGCGAGCGATGGCCGACGCGGGGGATGTGGTCGCGGATTTGGTGATGGGACCGATGCGACAAGTGGTTGCGTTGTATCTGCAGGACCCTGGCTTTCAAACCTCGGCAGTCACTGCGCCGTCACTTGAGGGGCCTCGAAGTGTGCCGATGGTGAGCACTGAAGAGCGCGTTGCGAGTGGGCTTGTTTAAGCTTTTAGCGAAAGCGCATTTTCAAGAGTTAACATTTTAGATTTCGAGAAAGTGTCAAGACACCTAGCGTCGAGGGGACGGGGGGTGTTACACCCTTTGGGCTCGCTATGGCCCAACTGCCCGACAAACATGATTTGATGCTCACGTTGCTCGAAACCGGCAGCGTGTATGTCCACCTTGATCCTCGGCGCGAGGGCGTGAGTGTGCCTCTGTGGTTTAAAGAAAAATCACAGCTGGTGCTGCAAATTGGGCTGAATTTTCCCATTCCGATTCGCGATCTTGAGATTGATGAAGCGGGGGTGCGGTGCTCGCTGTCGTTTAATCGGCAGCCGTTTTATTGCGTGATCCCCTGGAGTGCTGTGTACGCGCTGATCGCGGAGGATGGGCAGGCGACGGTGTGGCCGACGGAGGTTCCGAACGAGCTGGCGCCGGGGACAGGGATGGATGTGGGGGACGCGCCACAAGCCGTTCGCACACGAAAGCCCAAGGATAAATCCGCGCCTAAAAAACCACGCGCAGAGCGACTTGAGGTGGTGGTTCGCAAGCAACCTGTGCTGCTTGCGGCACCCAGCGCGAGAGCAGAGCCCACTGAGCAATCTGAGCTCACCGAACAAACCGAGGCAGCACCGCTTGCGCGCGCAGCGAGTGAGTCTGCAACGTCAGAGAGCAACGGAGGCGACGCTGAGCGCACCACACCTCGGTTTACCCGTAGCGGTCGCGAAGTCCCCGCTTGGCTGCGGGTTGTGAAGTAGTTGACACTGGCGATGAGGACTTAGCCTCCTCGCAACGCCAGTGTGAAGCGCAGATGATCGCATTTTTGGCGGGCGACAGTCGTCTGTCACGGTTGCTGCGCTCTCCGATGTTCGTCAAACCGTGCGAGCCGCTCAAGGGCGCTGTCGATCACTGCGTCTTGTTTTGCAAAACACAGCCGCACCAAGTGAGTCACCGGCTCTTCAGCATAAAACGCCGACAGTGGAATCGCCGCCACGCCCACCCGTTCGACCAAGAACCGGC
>JANNCG010001257.1:0-10130 GCA_031386385.1 Myxococcales bacterium | reverse complement strand
ACGTGGTTCTGCCTGTTGTGGGCTCGGGACTTTGCCTGCAACGACTTGACTCACCGCACCCATTTGAGACCCTTTTGCGCGATATGGCCAAAGCAATGCGCGCCCCAAAACATGCTTCCAAACCCACCACAAAACCCTCTTCCGCGATCACTCAACCCTAGCGCGCCAGAGCCCTCAATGGACTTCGGCGCCCTTCGCTTCACCGTGAAGCGCAAGGCAAAACCCAGCATGCTCACGCTCGAGACCATCACCAACCATCTTCGCGCTCAACAATTAGTGCCATTGTCAGCGCTTTTAAAAATCGCACTACGACAGAAGATAAAACTGAGGTACCGTGTGCCCCGGTAAACGATGACGATTGAAGCAATTGCACTCCTAAAACTGACCACACAACAAATCGACCAGGCTTTTCCGGCGAAGGGCGCAAGCCGTCCTGGGGCGGATGGCGCCGCACTCAAGCTCAACGCGCTTGAGGACGCGGTGCTCGTGACGCTCGGTGTGACGTTTGACCTAGAGCCCGACGAGGCCGGCTATGAGGTGCGCCAGCGGCTCGGCGCGTTGCTCGACAGCCACTCGGACCCACGAGGGATCTTGATCATTCCCGATCGGGCAAAGCCTCGTGCCAAGAGCTACGACGCGGTGGTCGAAGAGGTCGGAGAGCTAGGATTTTGGGCGCTCAAAGTGCGACCCGACTACGTGCCCGTGCAGCGCTCGACACAGCCAGACATTGAAGAAGATGTCTCGCGCAAGACGCTGGTCGACAACAACACCCTCGGCGCACAGCTGCAGGGTCTGATGGGCGGGATCAATCCGGACATGATGGCGCAAGCGCAGGCGATGCTCTCTGGACCTGGCGGTTCGGACATCTTCGCAGCAGCACAGCAGCAGTTGAGCCAAATGATGAGCCAGCCCGGAGGCTTTGACGCGTTGGCCAAGGGGCTGAGCGAAGCCCTCGGCGCCCAAGGGATGGACGCAAACGCGCTCAAGGCCTTTATGCCCGAAAAAATGCCTACTCCCGAAGAGATGCAGGCGCTGTTTGAGAAGGGGCAAGCGGACTTTGAGCACATGCAGCGAGAAGATCCGTCGCAAGCCAAAGCCCTCACCGAGAAGTTTGGCGACCTGCTTGCACCCAAGAAGAAATAACGCTCACATCGAGCGGAGAGTGGTTGTTGTACATGGGACCTAAGTCCGCGCGGTTGTCGCTCTTGGCGCTGGGTTGCTTCGGGATATTAGCGCTTGAGTGCAAACCGCGAAATCGAAGCAGCAAGCCTCGAGTCGCTGTCTCGATTTTTCCGTTGTACGACGCCGCGAGGCGCATCGCGGGAGATCGCTTAGACGTTGTATTGGTCCTCCCGGCTGGACGCAGTGAGCACAGCTACGATCCCACCCCGCGTGAGATGGCCAGGATCGCTGAGGCTCGGCTCGCCGTGGCCGTGGGGCTCGGGATGGATGAGTGGCTTGAGCGAATTGTGCGCAACGCGGGCGGATCCAACGTGCGTGTCCTAGAGCTCGGACCCTTGGTCAATCCCAGGACGATCACGCTTGAAGACGTCGGCGAAGAGTCCGCGGACCAAGCCCGCGCGGCCCTCGCTGCGGACGGCGGGATTGTCGAAGAGCACCATGAGCATGAGCCTGGGGCGCGAGATCCGCACTTTTGGCTCGATCCCACTCGAATGATTACCGCAAGCGAGGCGATGAGCACCGCGTTTGCACAGCTTGACCCCGGTGGAGCGGCGCAGTTTCGTGAGCGACAGGCGACGTTTGCAGCGAGCTTGCGAACACTGGACGCGCAGATTATCGCGAGAGCACAAACCTGGACACGGCGGACGGTGGTGACCTTTCACGGGTCCATGTCGTACTATGCCGCGCGGTATCATTTGAATATCGCCGCGGTGATTGAGCCTTTTCCGGGGAGAGAGCCGACCGCGAGGTACATGGCAGATGTGCTCTCGGCGATGCAGACAAGCCACGCAGCAGCGCTGTTTTGCGAGCCGCAGCTTGATCGACACCCCGCGCAGGTGATCTCTGAGCAGTCGCATGTTCCGTTGTACGAGGTCGATCCTGTCGGTGGAACGCCCGGCCGCGACACCTACGAGCGCCTGCTGCAAAGCAACACGGATGCGTTTGAGCGGGCGCTGCACTAGCCTATGGAACCGTACGAAGGCCCGCAACACTTTACGTTGCCCGATCCCTCGATGGAGAAGGTGCTCGTCGCAGATCACGTCACTGTGGACTTGGGCGGAAAGCGCATTCTGGACGATGTGACTTTTTGGATCCCGAAGGGCGAATTTGTCTGTCTGTGCGGACCCAATGGGGCCGGCAAGAGCACGTTTTTAAAAGCCGTCCTTGGGATCTTGCAGCCGAGCTCTGGGTCGATCCAAATTTTAGGAAAGCCCGCAGGAAAAGCAGGTAAATCTGTTGGCTATGTGCCGCAGAGAAAGACCTTCGCGCAGGATTTTCCTGCGTCTGCGATTGAGTTAATTGTCGCCAACATCCGAGGTACCTGGCCGCTGCGTATCACCGCGCAAGAGCGCGAGCAAGCGCGTGAGGTACTGCAGAGGGTGAGCGGCGAGAAGCTCATCGACAAGCAGCTCACGGGGCTGTCGGGCGGCGAGACGCAGCGAGTGTTTCTCGCGCGTGCTTTGGTGAACAACCCCGCGTTGATTATTTTGGACGAACCGACGGCGGGCGTGGACGTGAAGGGTCGGCAAGAATTCTTAGACATTTTGGCTGAAATCTCAGCGAGTGATGAGCTCGCGGCGATTTTGGTCACACACAACCCTGCGGCTGTTGCGCGCTGCGCCGAGCGTGTGGTGTACCTTGAGGGCAGGCTCGTTGCATGGGGACTACCCAAAGAGCTGTTGGGCCAAAACGCGCTGAGCGCTCTGGCTTTTGCAACCAAAGACCACAGCGCTGCGCTTGCCCCGGATGAGGACTAAGGTTGTGAGCTCGTCGAGCGCGCTGCTGTTATAGACGTCGCTGATTTCACTTCGCTAGGCGTATGCACCAAGGACGCGGATTTAATAAACGATGCTGAATTTTCTCACAGAACCGTTTGCTCAGGCCTTTATGGTCCGCGCCGTCTTAGCCGGCATGGCCGTAGGTGGCTTGTGTGCGCTTTTAGGCGTGTTCGTTGTGCAGCGAGGGCTATCGTTTATTGGTGATGGTCTCGCACATGCTGCGTTTGGCGGTATCGCGCTGGGATTGTTGCTCGGGACAGACGTCTCGCACGCAACGTGGGTGGCGCTGCCGTTTACGGTACTTGTCGCGGTTGGAATCACCTTTGTTCTTCGCCGCGGACAGATGCGGGGAGATGTCGCGACGGGCGTGTTTTTTGCGGTCTCGTTTGCGCTAGGGGTGATGTTTTTAGGGTTACGACCGGTGACCGCTCAGCCGGTCAATGTAGAGACCGTGTTGTTTGGGAGCATCCTCGCAGTCGGGGACCACGACCTTGTGGTGGTCTTGTCGGTGTGCGGCGTGGTGGCTGCCATTGTCGCGGCGACGTGGACGCGGCTGGCGTACGCGACGTTTGATCCTGAGCTTGCGCGGTTGTCGGGTGTACGGGTAGCGCAGCTTGACTACATGCTGCTTGCGCTCGCGGCGGTAGTCATCGTTGTCGCGGTAAAAACCGTGGGAATCGCCTTGGTAAGCTCATTTATGGTCATTCCCGCCGCCACCGCTCGGATGCTGGGTCGCTCTCTGCATCGCGTCACCTTGATCGCAGTGAGCATCGGCGTGGGCGGCGCAGCGTTAGGGCTGCTGCTCAGCTATCACCTCAACGTGGCGAGCGGCGCCACGATCATTCTCACGCTGGGGACGATCTTTTGCCTCGCGCTCGCGCTCCGGCGCAAATAGAGTACGGGATCTATGACCGGCGTGCGCACTGTGATTGCTCAATGGACTGATAAAATACAGGCGAAAGTGATCTCATCGAGACCGCTTTTGTACCGGGATGGGGCGGATGTGAGCGAGGACGTTCCGGCGCATGTGAGGGCGGGGTCGGCGATGGGGATCAGTGGGCAGCGCATTGTGGTCTTTCAAGACGACACCAACGTGGTCGCGCTGCTTGATCGGGCCGACAGCGTGGTGACACCCATCTTGCTTCCTCGCGGGCACCAGGGCGCGCGACAGTTTGGCGGCAATCGAGACAACAAAAAGCACAAACTCGATCTCGAAGCGTGCGTCGCGCTCGACGACCACACATTGCTGGCGTTTGGCTCAGGCTCAACCCTGCATCGACAGAGTGTTGTCGTGCTTGAAAACATCGCGAAGAACCCCAGCGCACGCGTGGTCTCAGGATCCCCACTTTATGAGGCGTTTAACAGAGAAAAATCGTTCTGCGGGAGTGAGCTCAATATTGAAGGCGTGGCGCGGGTGGGGTCACGGCTAAGGTTCTTTCAGCGGGGCAACGGCGCGGCGGTAGGAGGGTTGCAGCCGGTGAATGCAACGGCGGACGTAGAGATTGAGACGGTCCTTGCGGTGCTACATGGTGAAAAAATCCCAGTCGAGCTCTTTGACATTGCCCAATACGACCTGGGGAAAATTTCTTCAATCCGTGCCACGTTTACCGACGCTTGGAGCACGGGCCGCGAGGAATGCGAGCCGAGGATTTGGTTTCTCGCCAGCGCCGAGGACTCACCGGACACCTACCACGATGGGGCGGTCATGGGATCGGCAATCGGCTGTATTTATGCAGACCAAAGTGCGCACATCGCGCTGATCCAGAGCGCCGATGGGTCGGTGTTTCGGGAGAAAGCCGAGGGGCTCGCGGTGGATCCCAATGACCCGTCACGGGCGTTTGTTGTGGTCGACAAAGACGATCCAGCGATTCCGTCTCAGTTGTTCGAAATCTCGCTTACCCAGCACGCGAGATCCGACGTATAATGTCGGGATTACCCGATGGCCAAACTTACCTCTAAGCCCCTTGCGGACCAGCCCAGCGCCACAACGATTGCGAGGGCGATGGCGGCGCTCCGGGTGGTGCAAAAGATTCCGGATGTGGTAGCTCCGGCGGAGGTGGTGCTGTGGCAGTTGGCCAACGGAGCGATGAAATCGGCCATGCTCGGAGTTGCGGTTCGGCTAGAAATTGCCGATCTTTTAGCACGCGGAAAACAATCGGTCTCTGAGCTTGCCGAGCAGAGCAACTCGGACCCGGCGATGCTGTACCGCTTGCTTCGTACGCTCAGCGCACTGGGTGTGTTTGTGCACTCGGACCGCGGAACGTTTTCGAACAACCGGACGTCTGAAAAGCTTCGAGCCACGGTGGACGGTTCAATGCACGACGCGGTGCTATATCTCACATCGTCGTCCAACCTCGACGCGTGGCGAGCCCTTGATCACAACATTGCGACGGGCGAGTGTGGGTTTATTCATCACCACGGAAAAGAGATTTGGGACTGGTTTTTATCTCACCAAAATGAGGGCGACACCTTTGCATCCGCCATGAGAGGGGTCACGATGCAGGAGGCGCCTATCATCGCGAAGTTGTATTCATGGGAGACGATCGGGACGCTGTGTGATGTGGGCGGTGGCTCCGGCGGTCTCTTGTCCGAGTTGCTCGTGCGCAACCCCCGAATGAATGGGATTTTGTGTGAGGTCCGCGCGAATCTGGAGCTGGCAAAGCGCCTATTTGTGGAGAGAGAGATCGTGACAAGAGTGCAACTGGTGCAGTCGAGCTTTTTCGACGAGGTCGCCCCGGGCGCAGACGCGTACCTGCTAAAAAACATCCTTCACGACTGGAACGACGCGCAGGCGCTAAAAATTCTTCGCGTCGTGCGCACTGCCATGCGGGAGTCATCGAAGCTCTTGCTTGTCGAGGCCGTTGTGAAAAGCGTCGAACGCAGGCCTGAGGTGCTGATGGCAGACATGCAGATGGCGGTGGCGTGTGGTGGCAAGGAGCGCACGCTTGGGGAGTACGCAGACCTCTTGGGCAAAGTGGGGCTAAGAATATCGCACGTAAGTGATGGGGCGCTCAACTCGGTGATCGAAGCGACAGTTCGGGGGTAGTACGCGGGGACGAGTAAGCACCGGCGTTGGTCAATGTTGCCTCACTTCGACGCAGATCTCACTTCGGCGCAGAGAACAGACAGACACTAGGACGAAGATGGGGTATTGTCGCTTCCGGCATATATGGCACAAAGGGTCCCGCCGATACCGCTCGCAGCTGATGCGTTCGCCGCACTTGCACCGACACAGCTAGCCAACGCGCTTGAGAGCGTGAACGCGCTCGTCGGGATGGAGCCAAAGAGTTCGTTCGCGGAGAGCTTTTTCTCAAGCTTAAGTGCGGCAGAGCGTGACCGAGTCAACACAGCGCTCGCGTCATACGAGCTGTGCAACAAGCTTCGCAAACAACTGAAGCTCACCAAAATCGCGTGGCTTCGCGACGCTGCGACCGTCGCCATTGCCGAAGTGCGACGGGTGCGCAAGGCAGACGCCGACCTGCAGCGGCTCGAGGCGAGAGTCCTTGAGATCAGTACGCATGAACAGCAACATTGGGTTGAAGCATTATCGCTATTTGACCGGTATTTTGTCACACTTTCTGCTGCCGAGATGGCCGCAGTAGGGGCCGATGGTTCGCCAGCTCACGACTATCAGGCGCTGCGAATAGAGGCGGTGACTCGCACACAATGGTGGCGAAATTTTGTCGGAGACCAGGCCCCCGACCGGTACATCGCGCTCGCCGTCGTCGTCTTGCTGCCAGCGCTCTCGATGGCGTTGTGGCGACATGTATTTGATGATCACTTGGGGTCCGTTGTGGCGAAGGCGCAGGAGGGCTGGACAGCGCTTTCGGGGTTGGCGGTGGGGTTGGGCGTTCCGCTGGGAGGAATGGCTAAACTTCGTGGGCCGATTTTGGCGCTCTTGCGGCGACCCCTGATGGGCGGAGTGCTTGTGCTCATGTCACTCGTAGCCTCGGGACTCATGGTGCGTGCGTCGTTAAAAATGCAGGAGCTTCGGTTTCGATGCCACGCGTTGGGACTCGAGACTGCGCGCATCCAGTCGTCGGTGAACGGGACCCGTCGCGCACTGTGCACCGAAGACCCCATGTGGATTGATCCAGACGCGACCGTGCGGTTTTGGGCTCCGAGATTTCGTGAGGTCCACAAGCCACTCGCGCAGCTGCGCCCCGTGGACGGGACAGTGACCATCACACTTCAGGTTGACGCGCGATTTGTGCACCTCACGAGAGAGTCTCAAGCGAGTGACTCCACGGGGCACACGACGTGGCGCGTGCTGTTTGACAACGGGGGATTGTCCTCGGTGCCGGTGAAGCTCACCGTTGAATTAACGCACGCAGCTTCTGGAGTTGGTCTGCAAATTTCAACACCCTCCACATCGTCAGATGACTGCGGTGCGGCTCCGTCGAGCGACAATACCGCGAGAGAAGCTCGCTCTACACAGACCCTCGTGTTTGGCCCCAGCTGCTTTGCAAACCAAACTTCGCGAGAGTTTTTGCTGTGGTCTACCAACGCAACGGAGAACACGGCCGTCGCTCCACTCTCTTTCGCGGTGGAGCATGAGCTTGTACCCACGCGTTAGCAGCATCGCTTACGTGATCTTGGGACTCACCTTTGTAGGCTGCTCTCGGCCAGAACGAGCGATCGATGTGCCGTTGGTGCACACGACAAGAGACGCGACGAGCTCGCGCCACGAGACAGACGATCGTTTGACTGACGCGGCGACTCCCTCTGATGCGATGACGCAACGTGTGGGGTGTACGACCGTTCAACGCGCCGGGCGCTGGGCATATTTCAAGCTCATTGGAAGGGTCAACGGCCGAGAAATCGCCGTTGTACCCACCGACGCTGGAGGACCAAGGTTTGTCCGTGTTGAGAGCAGCGGAGCGATCCGCGTCGACGCCACCGCTGCGGGCGACTGCTTCGCCGCCTCACTGCCCAGCGCCGGCCGCTTAGACGTCGCCGTTGATATTGTGGGCTGGGAGCGAGTCCGCACGGCAAACGAAGGTGCGATCGACTGGTCCGCACATCAAACACCGCTCAATGCGCGCGAATTTCGATGCGACGCAACGCTCGCCTCACTGATCAACACCACCCCTGGCACACCGTTTTTTGGCCAGGTGAAGCGCTTCGATACGTTGTCAGCAACCGAACGCGCGATGCTTGCGACCCACCTTCGCTCAGTGCTTCGGACCCGTCCAACACCAGTTCAGCGAGTTGAGTTGCTCACGCAGCTTCAAGAGCGCGGAGATATCTCTGCGCAGCAAGGCACTGAGCTTACGCTCAACGTGCGTGCGACTCGAGTGAGTTGGCAAGAGCTCCAAGGAGTTGTGTCGAATGAGCAGAGCTGGTCGCGGCTGCTGCGGCCACCAACGGGGAGGCCCATTGCACCAACACCAACGCTGCAACAGTTGATTGAGAATCGGCCTGAGGGACCGCCCATTCGTCGCGGCAGGTGAGCGTTGTCGGGGTGTGCGAGACAGTTCAACGCGATGGTTGCGACGGTGGAGGGCTCGTTGTTTGAGGCACTGATATCCCCCATCCATACGCTCTGTCGGCGCGGGCTAATGCCCAATTAAGTGAAAGACATCGCGCAGGATGGCTACGGTGATACCCATCAAGCTCTCGCCCGCGATGATCCCGCTCGCGACCGTGATGATGTAACGCTCGGCGAGCTCGGGGCGGCGTTTTTCGAGGACCAACGCGAAGAGCGCGCCCAAAAACATCGAGAGCGAGTTGGTCGCGGGGAGCGTAAACGCCAGGCCAAATCCAGTCGCGCTGGGGATCCACTTTTTTGCGTTCGGAAAAGCCTTTTCAAGCAACGTGAGCACAATCCCTGTTGTGGCGCCCGCTACAATGAGCCAGCGCGCGCTCACCGGCAATCGCGACAGTCCCTGCCCCAGCACTTGGGCAACTGCGTACCAGCTCAACGCTCCCGGCGCGGGATATCGCGCAGAGCCAATGAGCGACACATCGTTTACGAGTAATCTAAACGCAGGGACGACAAACAGCGACCCCGCCAAGACGCCGAAAAATTGCCCATAAAACTGCTGCCTTGGCTTGGCCCCGAGCAGGTGCCCAGATTTTAAGTCCGTGAGCAGGTCGGCGGAGTGAATCGCCGCGCCGGCGGTGAGATTCGCGCTCATCAAGTTGATGGTCACGGAGCCCGGAGCGACGGCACCAAAGACAATCTGCGTGATTTTTCCCAGCGCGCCGGTGGGTGTTGTGTCGGTCTCACCCGTGGCGCGAGCGGCCACCACGGCGATGAAAAAGCTCATCGTCACACCCAGCAAGCCCATCCACCATTTCATGCCAAAAAAGAGCATTCCAAGCAGGGTCACGACCGGTGTCAGCACGCACATCCCAATCACAAACCAGCTCGTCGGAACCTCAAGCCGCGCCATCGGGTCGGCCTCATCGTCCTTCGCGGGACTCCCTTCGCGGTAGGGTGCTGCGGGCTTCGCCTGCTTTTTGTCAGGAAAAATCTTTCGAAGATCCCCGAACGCGCGAGCGATTTGCTTCCACGAAAACGCGAAGGACAAAAGCCCCGCTGCGAGCAACATCGAGGAGCCAAACCACACGGTCCAGCTCACAATCGCTTTATACTTAATCTCAGTGATGGCACCAATCCGCACGCCATACGGCGCGAGCGCGAAGTAGTTCATCAAGGTCCCAAGCATCATGCTCCAAGCGGCCCGCCAACCCATGATGGCACCTGCGGCGAGCAGCAAAACGCTTGTGTCCAGCGACAGTGACCACTTTTTCAGGGGCACGCCCATCATGGTCCACGGTGGAGAGAGTTGCTCGGGGAGGTTAAACGGCATCCACCTGGTTTTTCCCTCGCGAAGCCAGGTAACCGCCGCGCCAAACACTGCACCCCACAAGAGTGAGCGAGACTTATTTTTTTGCTCGGCGCTCTTGGCCGCGTCCCCGTGGTGCGATGCGTGAAGCACCTTGAGCGTCTCGGCGGCGGCGATTCCAGACGGAAACTTTAGCCCCTCACGGTTGATCATCTGCCGCTTCATCGGGATGGCCATAAACACGCCCAGCATCGCGATCGCGCTGATCCAAAAGAACATCACGTGCGCGGCGATGGGTTTGCCCGTGACCATCATCAACGCGGGGATCGCGGCGACGGTTCCGCCCCCGGTCATGTAGCCCGCTGCAGAGGCCACC
>JANNCG010001245.1:0-8353 GCA_031386385.1 Myxococcales bacterium | reverse complement strand
CGGTTTATCGATGAGCGCGGTGTGCTTGCCATTGGACAGACGTACGAAGTGATTTTGGGTGGCAAAAACCGGCAATTTGTTAAGATCACCGTGAAATAGGACCGCCGCTTGAGTGCGTCCAAGAAATGAGCAGTTGATGATCGCCGCGTCGCAAAGATTGATGTCGAACAGAGGGACCAAGGCTCTCAAGGTTCCTGTGGCCATCGCTGTAAGTATCGTGCTTGCCACCCTCGCAACCTCTTGCGGAACCTCTGCTTCCTCGAGTGACGCGGCGGATGCGAGCACCGATGTCGGCATGGGTCGCGATGTGATCGCGGATGCGTGTCCCGATCCGTTTGCGTGTTTCGGTGATTTTAGAATGGTACCCGATGGCGCGGTCGCGTTTTGCTATCGCCGCGGGATGACGTGCACCGATGAGCCATGTCCGCTGCCGCCCGAAGGTTGCCCCATAGCTTGATAGAGACCACACAATCTCCGTGCGAGATTGCTGCAAATTGTCAGTCGGATCGTAAGTGCTTCGTCACTGTGCAAAGTGCCGAATGAGCTGCACCATCAAACCCAGCGCCTCGGGCCTAAGCGTGGAGCCGAAGGCGGGCATCGTGCCGTTTTTGCCTCGCGCGATGGAGCCAGACAACTGCTCATCGCTGTGTGTGGACTGAAACGCTGCCGTGCTCATGTCGGGTGGTCGCGTGGTAGCTTGCGCTCCGTCTCCGCGTCCTTCGCGTCCGTGGCAACCAACACAATGCACGGTCCACAGGGCGCGCGCGTTAACCAGCGGATCAGAGGATGCGAGCGCAGGGCCAGGATCGTCGCCAGTGCCGGGTGTCCCGGAGTGATCGCTGGGCTGCCACTCGCGGAGGTCTGCGGGAGTTTGGTCGCAACCAACGGAGAAAATCGATAGAAAACTGAGGGTGCAAAATGCAAAAACCCTCAGTGAGGGGAGATGAAGACTCACTAAGGGTAAAGGTGTAGCGAATGTCTAGGTCGCTGTCGATGCCGGGTTTGTTTTCTGGGTCGTTGCGTTGCGATTACCGCGAACTTAGCGACTACAGAACACTTCGCGGCTGCCGGGGGTGCATCGAAAGCCAGCGGGGCAGTTGAGAAACTCTGGCATTCCGCCTGGACGACATCGCGCAAAACCACTCGAGGTCCGTCGGCAGGTGAACTCAGGAAACGGAGCGTAGATGCCACATGAGTCTCCACCGCCGCCGCCACCACCGCCACCACCGCCACCGCCAGCGCAGTCGGGTGGGTTGAGCGCGAAGTTGCCAGCACAAGCGTTGATGGGTGAACCATCGGCGCCAACAGAGACACATGAGTTTGAAGAGCCACACCAGCCGCATCCAGCGATCGGGGTGCAGTCGCCGCAGGTCATCGCACGAGCAGCGCAGGCGTCAGCGGGCGGAGGAGGAGGAGGTGGTGGAGGTGGTGGAGGTGGTGGTGGTGGTGGAACCGCTCCGCAGCTCGCGGGCTCGAGTGCAAATCCGCCTGCGCATGCGTTGACGGGTCTTCCGGCTTCGTCGACGCTGATGCACGAGTTTGAAGCACCACACCAGCCACAGCCTTCAATCGCCGCGCACGGGTTGCAAGAGTTTGCCATCGCGTTGCAGGCATCTGCGGGCGGAGGTGGAGGTGGAGGTGGAGGCATCATGCCGCCGCCACCACCGGGAAGCATCCCCGACCACGCTTGAATCTGGCGTGAAACGCTGGCGTAATTGGTTGGTACGTGCCCGAATAAATCCTCACCGCTGTCGGTGTAATAGCCGCTGTTGGTACGCAACACAGCACCGGCTGCAGTCATGACTGGGCCGCCTGAGTCGCCAGGACACAAGTTGCGACTAACCGATCCCATCGGAAACGAAAACTTGCGCTTCTGCCAGTCGGTTGAGCGTCCGCGTGCGGTGCACCCGAAGCCATAAATAGTGAGCGTTTCGCCCCGTGGGGGATCTGCTGCGGCGACACCAGCCGGCGTTGCGACGCTCGCAGGAACGGGCGTTGCGAGGCGTCCGAGCGACACGTCGGATGAGCCGAGCTGTCCGCGCGAATAGCTCACGATCTCGACAATGCGATACGCCGGGCGCGAGCCGTCAGCGGCGCGAATGGTGAAGTTGTCGCTGTAAGCTCCCGTGCGAAAGTCCACACAGTGAGAAGCGGTGATGATCACGTTTGGCGCTACCAATGTCGCCGTGCATCCAGAGATGGATCCAACTTCAGGGCGCTCGTTGGTGACCGTTCCGTTAATCACCGGATCTGCTGACTGAGACAAGTCAACGATGTCGGTGGTGCAGCTCGCGCTCAACGCGATAAGCGCTGTGCTGAGTGAACGAAGACTGAGGATGGAGTGGGCGAGACGCATGGGCGGGGCAATCCTTTCAAAGTGGTTTGGGGTCCGATGGACCTCAACTGAGTGAGCACACCAGTGCAAAGTGAGACACAACACTTTACAAAGCATGAATGGTGCCAACGGAGAGCAAATTCAATTAAGTCAATAATTACATGTGTTTAATTACTAGTTGTCAAAATCTTAAAGTGTTTAGTGATGCTCTACACAACACATATACATGGGAGATATTTCTCCCTATTCTGCTAGACAATGCTCCCGTTCTCTTTGAGTTCACCGTAGGCGATGACCGTGGCATTCGAGGGGAGCATTTCTGTCATTCCCGGCTATTGTGCGTGGACAGCATGAAGGTGTTTCGACTTCGTTCTCGTCGCGTGTTTTGTTCTACGGCCGTCGTGTTGATGAGCGCGGCGGTGTTGTTTCCTCACGTCATGCTCGGATCGATTGAAGAGCAACGAGCCAGGTTGCCGCCGCCCGCAACGTGCCAAGACCCTGTCGAAGGTGTTTGGATGGCACGCGTCTGGCACTTGGGAACCGAGTGGTACATCTACACGCTTGAGATTCACCGCGCCGCAGCCGGTCAACCAGGGCTTACGGGTGTGATTCACTCGCGCTTTTGGGACGGCCCCGCCAACATCATTGAGCCGCCACCGTGTCGGCCAGGCCACCTCGATCGCACGGTGTTTATGACCGCCGCAGGCCAAGCCAACGGACTCGATGTGAGCTTTACCGGAACCACATGGAGACCAGAGGCGGTCACCTGTGGCTCGCCGAACGCGGCGTCCTACATCCGGTATAATCTCGACTCTTTTTCAGGGCGAATCGACCCAGCCTTGCAGGAGTTTCAGTCCGTCAACAATGACGGGGGCGAGGCGATCAACGAGCCGACAGTGTTTCGTCGCATTCGCTGCTTCGACAGCCCGAGCGGTCCACAGCAGCGAGGACCGGTTCAAGTGGTTGCGCCGCCGATGGTCCCTGAGGTCCGAAGCGGCTGCTCTCGCTCAACACGCTGACGCATTGGCCAAGATCTTCTTGCTGAATGCGCTATATCATCTGAACCGTCGAGCAACCCATTGAGCCAAACCGCAAACAAAAAAGCTAGTCCACTACACAGGGTGCGAACAATGCTGGGTCGGGTGCGAGCGTTTTTTGCGCGGATCGTGGAGCCCATTCCTGTCACGCCGTTAGGGATTGTTGTGCTCACCGGCTCATCGCTGGCGCTGTATTATCTAGGCTACAAGCGGGTGGATCTTGTCGTCCTCGCGATGAGCGCCGTGGCAGTGGCGGTGTCGGGAGTGAGTATTTTGGCCGTCGCCATGACGGCACTCGTCATGAAGTTGATCATTCGTTCGCGCCTGGCGAAAGCGTCCGGAACGCTGGGGCTTGAGTGTGGGTTTCCTACCAGGGTTGGTTTTTCTCTCCCGTCGCTGTGGTGGGTTCCGTTTGTGAATATCCAGTGGAAATGGCTCTCACCGATGGCCTCGGTGCGCTTGGTCTCCGAGCGTCGCCGACTGCACGAAGAGGTCACGCCCGAGCGCCGAGGGATGTACGAATCGGTGTTGCGTCGCGTTGAAATACGTGACCCATTTGGTCTTGCTCGATGCTCATTTCGCGTCCTTGATCCGCGCGCGGTAAAGGCCCTTCCTACCGTCGGCGCACTGAAGCGCGTTGAAGTCGTGCGAACGCTTTCGCCCGGAGAGGACATGCCCAATCCCAAAGGCGGACCGGACGGCGAGCGCGCGGACATGCGGGCGTACAGCCCCGGCGACCCTATTAAGTTTGTGTTATGGAAGGTATTCGCTCGGACAGGAGCGCTCGTCATGCGTTCGCAGGAGCGTGCATTTTCACCCGCAAAACAAACCACTGCGTATCTGGTCAGCGGTGCCGCGGATGAGGCTGCGGCGGGTGTCACTCGGCTTTTGGTCGAGACCAACTCGCTCGGGAGCAAGTGGGTCCTGGGCGCGGACGGCAGCAACGAAGAGGCCAAGTCACCACAACAAGCGATGGAGCTGATCGCGCGATCGGGGATGTGCAGCGAAGATGATTCTGCTGTGGGACTCGGCGCGTTTTTGAAGCGTCACGCGGTCGCTGGCGGGCGTGTCGTCGTGATGGTTCCGGCGAAACCAGGACCTTGGTTAGCGCGCGCGGTGGCAGCGGCGGGGCAGATCAATGGCGCGAACAAAGGTGGAAGTGTGGAGTTTATCGTGAGCATTGACGGCGTCGCAGCGACTGAAAAACGTGGGGCTTTTGCCAAGTGGTTCTATCGCGAGGTCGAGCAAACAGAGTTGAGCGCGGCGGAGGCTGAGCTGCTCCCGACCAAGGAACAGCTTCGCGAGGTGACCAGCTCTCTGGCAGCATCCCGTAGCGCGGTTCTCATAGTGGACCGTCGCGCGGGCCGTGTGTTTGGTGAAGCGCATCGTCGCGCTCTGGAGGCCGCTTGAGCGCCGAGCGTCCGACCGGCTCAAGCCCGAAGCCTGAGTCCCGATGGGTCATCGCGTTTGCGACGCTCATTCGCGCGTTCGCCATGTCCTTGGGTGCGTTGGCGTTGGGATGGGGTGTCACGCTCACCGAGGGGCTTGGAGCGAGCGTTCTTGCGGCGTGCTCAGGCGTCATTTTGGGAGAGGTGTTCTCTCGCTCGAAGCTCAAGCTAAACGCAATATTGCTTGGTAATTTACTGGCATTTTTGTTTTCTTGGGGTATGTCCCGTGTGGTCACCAACAACGAGACCATCGCGGGCATTTTGGGTGCGGGCGGCGCGCTTACCGTCGCTGTCTTTATGCGCTTCGGGGCGTTTATTTTCGCCGGCACCCTCGCGCTTCGCGTTCTCGCGACGCGACAAAAAACTCTCGTAGCCCTTGAGCTTGGAGTGCTTGCGAGCGCAGTCGTGGGCGTCTTTGCGACCCATCGGGATGGCGTTCTGGTGCGTCCTTTGTGGCTCAGTGACTGGGCCTGGAGCGTCGGGCTTGAGCCCGTGCAAGTGCTCTTGGGTGTTGGCGTTGGGTCCGTCACGTTGCTCGCGGTCCTGTTGATTGTGCAGAACCGCAGCGGTCGCGCGCTCTCGGCGCTGATCGCGCTATTGGCGCTTGGATCCCTGGCAATTCTCACTGTAAATGCAAAGGGTCTTCCCGCACCGACCGCAGAGAACGACCTCGGGTTGCTCACGCCTCCGGGCGAGCAACCCCACCATCCACCCCCAAGCGACGGTGGTGGCAACGGAAACTCTTCGGGCGAAGATTCGTCCGTAGGCGAGGGTGGCCAACGACCCGACGGAAGCGAGCCGGGCGACGCTGGCGGTACTCCAGATGGTGGTGCTGGCGACGGAAGCGGAAGCGCAGACGGTTCGCGTGGTGACGGTGGTACGCAAGGCCCCGGTGGTGATGCTTCACAAGACGTCACCCAAGACGGTGGCGGAAGCGGACAGCGACCCGACGGTAGCTCGGACGGTGGAGGCTCGTCGGGTCAGGACGCCGGTGATGGCGGTAGCAGCGGTGGCGACGGTTCGATGGATGTCCAGTCGCAAATGCCCATGTCGCTGCAAGATGGCGGCGGGAGCTCGCAGCCAATGGGCGATGTGCCGGTGAGCCCGCAACCGTCGCAGAGTGACGGCGGCGGCAGCGGACCTCCTCCGCCTCAACCCCCCTCGCAAGACCTTGAGAACGAGCGCAATCAGCAGCAACAACAGCAGCGTGCGGCGCCCCTCGCGGTCATGTTGCTCGACGACGACTACGACCCCCCATCGGGTGCGTACTACCTGCGCCAAATCGCGTGGTCCGAGTTTAATGGCACACGGTTAGTGCCCACCACGCATCTCGATTTGGACAGGGATATTCCACAGGGATATCCCACCGAACCAATGACTCTGCCCGATCGGCCAGCTGCTACGGGCCGCACCCTGGTGCATCACACCATTGCCCTGTTGGTTGAGCACAACAATCCCTTCGGGATCGAGGGCGCCATTCGATTTGCGCCCGCTCGCAACCCTAACCCCTCTCGCTTTCAGCGAGCGTACAAAGTCGAGTCGCTCGCACAGACGGTCCCCTATCGTGAGCTGTTTGGGCGCCGTGTCGGCAATCCTGCGTGGACTCCCGAACAACGTGCATATTATCTCCAGGCGCCGACCGATCCGCGGTATCGGCGTTTGGCGGACGAGATCGTGGGTCGCATTCCGCTCGCGCGCCGCAATGACCCCTTTCGTCGCGCGGTGGCGATCAAGCTTTGGCTCGATGACAACCTGATCTATACCACTCGAGCACGCCACGCCGACGCGGCGGACCCCACTGCAGACATGCTTTGGGGCAACAAGCGCGGGTACTGTGTGCACTTTGCGCACGCCGCAGTGTTCTTGTGGCGACTGCTTGGGATCCCGGCGCGAATTGGCTCGGGCTATCACGTTGATGCGCAAAATCGCGGATCAAGTTCAACTGTGATCATCAAGTCCAGTGACGGCCACGCGTGGCCCGAACTGTACGTTCAGGGTCTTGGCTGGATGGTTTTGGATATCGGCGCCAAGCGCAACGAAGACCCGCAAGGCCAAGCGCAGGACGAAGACGAGCGCGATCGTCTCGGGCAGATGGCGCGAGAGCAACCGCCAGATCCGCAGGATCCTCCGCGACCGCAGCAGCAACCCCAACGGCCCAATCGGGCGGCGCAGGCGGCGAAGGCAGCGGCGAAGGCGTTTCCGTGGCTGATGCTCGCGGTGTTGTTGGCGTTGTACGGCGTGAAGCTGTGGCGAAGGTTGGTTCCGTCGTTTGTGAAGGGCAAAGCGCATCCGCGTGTCGCACTTCGCGCCGCGCTGGATGTCCTCGCCGAAGCAGGGATCACCCGAGAATTCGGCGAAACTCGTGAAGCCTTCTCCCGTCGCATCAAGCAAGGCGCGCCCTCGTTTGCGCTCTTGTCGGGCGAAGCAGAGCGGATGAAGTTTGGCGCCGTTGCAGAGTCTGCACCAGAGCCAAAAGAATTACGCGAGGCACTGAGCCAAGTGCGAACAGACGTGCGAAAAATGAAGCCCTGGTGGCGTCGTCTCCTCGGGCTCATTCATCCGACAAGTTGGATGGACTCGAACTGATCGGTCCCTAACCGTCTATGCCTCGTTGGTAAGCGCCACAGCCTGCTGAACGTCCATAGCGATACCATGGACCTCAAGCTCATCAGCAAGATGGGGCGTCGCCGCAAAGGCCGCTCCTCCAAGGATAATGCGTCTTGTCCCCTGGACGGGTTGAGCTTGAAGCAAACGGACAAGGGCGACGGCTCTGTGGAGGTTAAACGCCATCGTTGTCGAGATGCCGATCAAGGTCGGGCGCTCATCTTCGACCGCACGCAGTACCGCGTCGAGGGGGACATCTGAGCCTAGAAATCGCACACTGAAACCGGCAGCTTCGAGCGCGTCCGCTACGAGGTTTGCGCCAAGTTGATGGTGTTCGCCTTCCACGCCAGTGATGAGCGCTGTGCCTCGGGTCGGTGGCTGCATCGGCAATCGCGCGTACAATTGAGCGACCACGTATTGCACCGTGGCGGTGGCCATGTGCTCCTGCGCGACAGTCACGCAGTTGCTCTCCCACCGCTTGCCAATGTCAAACATAGTTTGCTGAAATAGCTGGATATAAAGGGTGAGAGTGTCGACTCCCTGCTCCAACAAGTCGAGCCCAAGCTGAAGCGCGAGCTTACGGTCGCCTCGAAGCGCGGCTTCGGCAAACAGTGTCCGTGACTCGGCAATGCGCGGATGTCCCGCACGCTCATCAAGCCGGTCGGGTTCAGTGAACAAAGCCAGCGACTCGTCTCGAATCCGTTGAATCAGGACGCGCCCAGGCCCATCTTCGTCAACTAACACAGCTGCTATCATCTGTTCGATGTTCTCGAAAAGCAGTTGGATACCCAGACCTCGAGCTCCCAGGACACGTGCAGACCAGCGCAGATAGTCCGCAAACAACGTCGGGCTCCCCGCTTCAACTGCGGCAGCGAGAAACTCAAGGTGATAGGCAGCATCCTCGACGCCGTGTTGGTAACCAAGTGGGC
>JANNCG010001232.1:0-6090 GCA_031386385.1 Myxococcales bacterium | reverse complement strand
GCCCACTTTTGAAGCCAAAACGCTTATTGGACTCATGTACGCAAACAACGTCGCTGAGGCAAAAGTAGCGACGCGAGACTGGGGCGCTCCGCCTGTGAGCTTTGTCTTTGCCGACGTGGAAGGCAACGTAGCATATAGTTCGCAGGTTATTGTACCTGTCCGCGCCTCTGGCGCCCTCACGTATGATCCGCGAAACAACCTTCGTGGCACCCTTCCCTGCGTGGTGCTGCCGGGTGATGGGTCGGCCGAGTGGACCGGCGTGCTGGCGCCAGAGTTGTTGCCAAGCGCCGATGGCTCTCGAACGACCCCGTTTATCGTCACGGCAAATAACGATACCGCTGGCAATTCGCAGGACAACAATCCCCTCAACGACAACGCCTATCTTGGCTGTCGCTGGGCATTTGGCTGGCGCGCTGAGCGTATTGAAGCTCGCTTGACCGCACTTAACGGTCGAGTGACCCGCGAAGCTGCGGAGGCCATCACCGGCGACCACGTCATGCTCATTGCCCGCAGATTTTTGCCTCACCTTACAGCAGTGTTTGGCCGGCTTGAGTCCGAATGGGCCACTCCAGGGACACACGCTGACCTCGCGGCTGTCGCGCTTGAGCTTCGTCCTAAGCAAGCACCGCTTAGGGCGATGATGGCGAAGTTGGCGGGCTGGACCTTCGATGCAGCGTCCGGTGTTGGAGACAACGTATCCGCGCGCGAGCATGATGACTCCGTCGCAACGTCGATCTTTCACGTTTGGATGGTGAGCCTGCTTGATTTGGTGTTTAACGACGAGATGGCTGACGCCAACTTGACTTTAGGCGGATATTTTCCAGGTCAAGTGCGAGCCGGGAGCACACTGTATTTGCTGGAGCACCCCATGGAGAGCGCGACGTTTGACCCCATCACCAACGAGTCGTGGCTTTTTGACGACATGCGAACCCCGAGACGCGAGCGCCAGGGCGAGGCTCTCATTCGCGCGTTGGATACTGCGCTCACCCAACTTCCGATCCTCACGCGCAGTCCAGATCTTGAGCGCTGGCTCTGGGGCGATATGCACACCATTCGATTCACCAGTTTGGTGCCAGGACCCGGTGCGGCGAACTCGATTCCCGCCCCGAACGACATGATGTTTCCGAGGGGATTTCCACGTCCTGGAGGGATCGAAGTGGTCGATGCAGCGGAGCCTTCTTTGAGTGGCTACGACTTCACCTTCGGCGGCGGGCCAGCTCAACGGTTCACGATCGAGATGGATCCAGCCGGTCCGATTGCGTTTAATGTCATGGCTGGCGGCACGTCGATCGATCGACGAAGCCGACACCACCGAGATGAAGCCGAGCTGTGGCGCACCAATCGAACTCATCGAGTTCCACTGCTAGAGCGGGACATCGTAGGCTTTGCCGAGAGCCGTGTCCGGCTAAACCCTTAGGCCATCACTTCTAATCATCATCTGGTGGGGAGTCCGGCGTCCCTTGAATTAGCGCGGTGACCTTGCCGTGGCCTATCGTTCCGCCCCAGCGATATTGACCGCCAAACTGCCGCTGAAAGCCATCGCTCCCATCGCTCACGGCAAAACTGTCTCCAACCTCGCACGGGACGAGGTTTTGCAATGTTATTTTCACACGGACCTCACGCTGACCGGGCACGATGGGCTCTTGGGATGCGATGGGCAATATTCTGCCGACGCTTCGAAGCCCGGCGAAGTTCAAGATTGCCTGCGCTCCCGGCCGCAACCCGGTGTGCCGCCCGCCCTCCTCCGCTTTGATCAGCGACAGGGTCGCTTCAATTTCACTCATCGGAAGCAGTGCTTTGCTGCCTGAGACCAACAGAAAGCCACGGCGGACGTAGCGGCGCCGGTCTCGCGGCGTCGCATTCAATTGCAACGCGACAGTGCCCACATCACCCGCACCGAGCTCGGTCACGTCTTCGTTAAATACCCTCATCCCAACAACCGTGACCGCTTGTTCGCCCGAGCGAGAACCCAATAGCCGAAGACGCATAGGGAAACGCACGACGCCACGCCGAACGACGATTTCGGCCAAACACGCGACGCCCGGCCGCTCATATCTGTGCAGTATCTGTGCTTCAGCGATCTTTGATGCCTCGCGAGGTGGGTCAGCGCAATCGCGATCTAACGCGACAATCAGCTCATCGATCGCTGCAACCCACTGGGGATCATCCTGCATCGCGTTGCTTGCCGAGCCACGAAAAAATGGAATCGCGTCGCCATCGAAGCCGACGCTTGCCAACACTTCGCGCGTCTCAATTTCACACACGTCGATCTGTTCTGCATCCTTGGCTCGGTCACAGCCGTTGATAAACACCAGGACGTCACGCTTGCCAAAAATGTGAGCGAGCAGAGCGTGCTCACGAGTTTGCGCCATCGGTCCCTGCGTCGCGTCGACCACAACAAGGACCGCATCGGCTGCAGCGATCGCCACGGCGGCGGCCTTAATTTCTCTGCGATGCCCGGCAAAATCGAGTGAATTGTAGTGTCGGTAAGGGCTCGCAAATTCGCTGGTCACGATCCGACCAAGGATCGCTTGGCCGCCCGGCGCGACAAACCAAGTGCGCAGATCGACGTCGCGAAAACCAACTTTGCTCCGACCGAGTGGGCGCACCTGTTCGCATCGACGCTGCACCGCCAGCCCGAGCAACGTTTTGCCCGAGCCACTTTGCCCGACGACTGCGACGTTAAGATGCGGACGACTGGGGTCGAGGGCGGGCGAGTAAAGCACAGTTGGCTAGTTGTACTATTTGTTTGCGCGCCTGAACTCGGTAATGTTCGGCCCAGTGATTGACCGCGTCGAAGAGTTTATTCTGGCAGCAAAAAGACGCGCAAGTCCGTCAGATAGCCAGCTCGCTGAGTTCGTGGCCGGCGCCACTCCCAGTTTTGCGGGAGGCTTTCTCCGCGGCAACGCTTTGGACCTCGCCGCCATTGGGGCCAGAGCGAGTCGAGTCATTTGGTCGCAGCTTCCCGCACAACCGTCTTGTGAGTTATTGGCATTAGCGTCCAACAATCTTGGTGTTGAGGGGAGCGCGTTAGTCGCCAAACAACTGCCTGGTTTTCACTCATTGAGACACCTTCACTGGGGCGATAACGGCTGCTCAACGGCGGGACTAAAATCGGTGTTAGATGGTCTTAAGCAGAGCACTGCACCCATTGAGTCGCTGTGGTTCGGCCGAAATGAGCTCGTTGATCGGGCAGTCGATTTGCTGGCAGAATCTGCTCACCGATTTTCATCACTGCGGTGCTTGGATCTTTTTGCGAATCCCATTGCGGTCGTGGCGTTGTGCAGACTTTTGGACGCTCTTGTCGACCACCCCATTGAGGTTCTCTTGCTCGATGGACTCAGGCTACACGCTCGCGATATCCCAGCGATAAGCGCGCGGCTGCAGAAGTTGAAATCGCTTCGTGCGGTCTCACTTGGGGGGTATCGATGGAACAACGAGGCCCTGCGCGGCTGGGCGGAGCTAGTTGCGAGCATTCAAACACTGGAGGCGGTCTCATTTCGAAGCGTTGAGCTTCGAGCCGACGGCGCGCATATTGTCGCGGACATGCTTTCGGGGCATCCTTCACTTGCGGTACTTGACCTGAGCTTCTATCGACAAGAGTTTCTGGCGGGGGTGTTTCCGAACGAGATCGGAGAACAAGGCAGCGAAGCGATTTTGGAAGCTTGCGAAAAGTCACCTTCGATTCGGAGCGTCAATTTGCGAGGCAATCAACTGTCGCCAGCGGCCGTCGCACGATGGGCGGCAGCACTCGATGTGTCCACAACCCTTCGTGACGTGAATCTTGATTCAACCGGAAATTCACAGGTAGATCTCACTTTTATCGCCAGCGTTTGCCGCAAGCGCAACGCCGCTTTGCCGCGCCGCGCTGTCGTGTGTGATCGATGGAACGCGCTCTTGGCGCCGGTGGTTCGCTTTCGGACTGCCCGCAACCCTGAAGCTATCCGACCTGCGGATTCAGCGAGCTCGATGCCCCTTGATGCGCCAACGGAAGACGATCTAGAGACAGCGTTGCGAGTGCTGACTCACATCGTCGTTCGTGCTGAGCACGGCACGGCACTCGCGAGCGAGGAGCTTCGCTTTCGAGCCCTACTTGCAAGGTGGAATCGAACCCTGCGGCCCGACGAGCCCCCCAAGCTCTCAGCAGATCAAGAGCGCACGCAGTACGATCGCGCGAAGGACTCGGCGACGCAGGCGTCGGTACGAATGACGTCGGCTCCGGTGGGGGATTCAACTGATTTGCGGCTGGCGAGCAGGACGTTTGCGCGTGCTCGGCCTTGTTACGGCTGTCACGAGCTCTACGAAACGGTTGACCGTGAATACGATCAGCTTTGCCCGCCATGCGCAGAGTCGAACCGAGCACAACGCACCCGATTCCTCTCACTCAAAGGATGCGTCGCGGTCGTCACCGGGGCGCGCGTCCGTATCGGTTTTGCGACCACGCTCCGGCTGCTGCGTGCGGGAGCAACGGTGCACGCCACGAGTCGATTTTGCAACGACGCGATGCGCCGATACTGCGAAGAGCCGGATTTTGAACAGTGGAGTTCGCGACTGAATTTGCACCGAATTGACCTGCGCTGGCTGACGGACATCCAGCTGTTTGTGCAGCAGGTGTCCGCGCAGACTCCTGCGGTGGATATCCTGGTGAACAATGCCGCGCAGACGATCGCCCAGACGCCTGAATACTATCAAACGATGCTGCTCGCGGAGACTGAGACATCGCAGCAGCTCCCAGTGTCACTGCGCCAACCTGTCTTTGCCGGTACGAGCGCCGCCCCTCTGAGTGAGCTGCACACGGAGACCGACCGAGCGATCCTGGCACGGGATGACGACGGGATGCCCTTAGACCAACGTTCGAGCAATAGCTGGCGTGCGCGGGTCGGAGACGTCAGCCTGGGCGAATTGGTCAGCGTGCATGCCGTCAACGCTCTTGCGCCATACGCACTGTTAAGCGGCTTGCGCAATGCTCTTCGCTTGGCCGTGACGGAGCGAGGCGACGCGTTTGTGATCAACGTGAGCTCAATGGAGGGACAGTTTGCTGAACACGCAAAGTCGGTCAGACACCCACACACCAATATGGCGAAGGCTGCGCTGAACATGCTTACGCGCACCAGCGGATTCGAGCTTCGTCGCGAGCGAATCTGGATGAACAGTGTCGATCCAGGCTGGATTTCTGCACAGAATCCCATGACACTCGCGGCCGCAGAGAGGATCCGAGGGTGGGCGCCACCGCTTCAGGCGAGCGACGCTGCTGCTCGAATCGTTGCCCCCATTGCCGACCGAAAGGACGGGGCAGAACCCATCTGGGGCAAGCTACTCAAAAACTTTGTCCCCACAGATTGGTAACTAGTCCGCCCCGACCAATCGAAGTAAGTCCGCGCGTGTAACAATCCCGACAACGTCGAGTCCGCGAGTGACCAACACCGCTGAACGGCGCTCAAGAACGCGCGCCACCGCGATCAATGGCGTGCTCGTCCCCAGCTCTGGAAGAGGCGGTCCCATAACATCCTCGACGCGAATTTTTTCGAGCTTCTTTCGACCGCGATCAAAGATCAGGTCAACAATCACGCGTTCGGAGAGTGTGCCGATAGACACTCCGGCACGAAAGACTGGGAGCTGAGAGATTCCCTTTTTTCGCATCATGCGCACCGCTTCACCAACGGTCTCGTCCGCATCGATGGTGATGACCTTTTTGCGGGCGACCTCGCCGACCTCGATGCCTCTTGTTGCCAGGCCCGGCGAGCGCGTTGGCTTCGCTATCCGGGCCTTGAGCTCGCGTCGAACAGCGTGCAGATCTCCAAGGATTGCGCTCGCAGTCTCCATTTGGCCCGCGCCTCGACCGACAATCGTAATGTCCTTTGCGAGGTCCGTCTGCACGACCGCGACGTTGAGCGTTCCATCCACGGCCAGCGGCGATCCAATGGGCACCTCAATGGGCGCCACCTCAGCGATCTCTTGGGTGATGGTGGCGATAAGTCGCACAACCTTGCCCTGTTTGCGCGCGGACTTAATCCACTCAGCAGTGACGTCTCGGATCCCCTTCACTTTGACCGCGTGAATCGTGATGTTGCGACCCATCACCGCGTTGGC
>JANNCG010000245.1:0-3451 GCA_031386385.1 Myxococcales bacterium | reverse complement strand
ACCGACTTACGGACGGTGCGTTGCACCCGTCACAATGTAACCCCTCACCAAACGCGGGATGCAAGCGTGCGTGAAATCTCCTACGCGTATGATCTATGGCGGCGCGCGTTACTATGACCCAAGAGAAGCGCGATGGATGAGTCGCGACCCGGCGCTTGAGGGCAATATGGCAGGCGGAGGTGTTGGCGATCCGCGCAATCTGCTGAGTTATGGGTACGCGTTTAACTCGCCGATTTCGTACAGCGATCCGGATGGGAGGCAGAGTGTGCCCAATCCAGCAACCGCGTCACCATCCTGCCACGTCGAGATGCAGCATGGTCGTCGCGTTTATGTGGCGAACGCGATGGAGTATATTATTATCTCGCGAAGACCACAGCTTTCACAGGAAGCACGAAATGCTGCTTCCGCTTCCCCACCGCAAATCGTGAGCTTCGACAATCCCGGAGCGAGAAACCAAACCGCGACACTCTCGCCCAGCACCGCGGATAACCTGGTTGCGCTGGTTCGGCGAGGGACTCTTTACGCAGGAATGGCGAGTCCTGGAATGGCAGACAACTTGAATCATTTCGTTGATCCCGCAAATCATGGTGAGGACGTCATCCGCCCAATCGATCACTTCACAAATGAGTCCGTCGAAGCCCCGCTCCAGATCGCGATTGATCGTGTCGTTCACCGACTTTCGCAGGACATGGACACTGGTGCGCTGCCGCCTGGTGGCATTGTCGATCGTCGGGGCCAAGAACTCGTTCAACCCGATCGGCTTGGGAGCGTTCGAGAACGCGCTGCGGCCCTTTCGGTGGGGACTTACACAGTGGCCGTGCGAGCCGTTGCATACCGCCCGACAGACGCTCCCAAAGCTGAATTGCTCTCATTTTTCGTTCAGTTTGGCGACAGAATCGACTTTGATCGCAGCGAAGCAACAATTCCAATCGATTCATCGTTGTCTCTTCCAGCTCGGATTATGCTCACTAACACGGCGCAGGGCCTCGGGCTCTTAACGAACCTTTCCGGTGATTGCAGACCAAGATGCGGATACATCGTAATCCCCGACCCACTCGTCAATCAGCTTGTTCTTACGGGAAGAGCCCATAACTTTAATGTTTTTAGCCCGGTTACGCCGCTTGGAACACTTCGCCCGCAGACACCGACGAGCGTCACCGGGAGGGTGGCTCCATGAAGCTCGACTTCTTGACTGGGTGCACAACTGTCGCGCTTCTCGGCGCGTCCGCAGGATGTTGTTGGCTGACGCACGACCACACGCCTCCTCCCACAGATGCCAACACAAGAGTCGCTGAATCGGAGTACCCTGTCAGAACAACCGCAGAGTGCGATAGGCAGCTGCAATCCGTCGCGGGCGGCGGTTTCGTGCGGGCTAATGTGTTCGTCGATCCAGAGACAATGCAGTGCCTCCTGCAGCTTCGTGCAGAGCACGTCAATTGTGAGATCAACGTCCCAACGACTCCACTCAAGGACTGCGTTTGGGGCCCGTTTGACGTGCACTGTCGGAACGTCGACGTCGAACTGCGCCGAAACCAAGATCGACTGTATCTGACCGGAACCACAACTGCGACGAACCTTCATCTTCCCGCGACCGTCAGTGTTTTCGAGGCTATGTCCTCGCTCTCGAATGCACTGCCAGACGACAGCACCCGCACCCGTTGAGCGGGCGACGTCCCCGATCCACCATCGACTCAACTCATTGTAACTATTGCCAAATCACCGTCTACCGACTTACGGACGGTGCGTTGCACCCGTCACAATGTAACCCCTCACCAAACGCGGGATGCAAGCGTGCGTGAAATCTCCTACGCGTATGATCTATGGCGGAGCGCGCTACTATGATCCGCGAGAAGCGCGGTGGATGAGTCGCGACCCGGCGCTTGAGGGCAATATGGCTGGCGGAGGGGTGGGCGATCCGCGCAATCTGCTCAGCTATGGGTACGCGTTTAACTCGCCGATCTCGTACAGCGATCCGGATGGGCGACAGAGTGTGCCACGTCCCGCGCGAACGTCCCAGGCTCCAACGGAAGGGCACTGGGTGAAAGCGCCCGACGGGCGCGCAATCTGGGTTCAAGACCGTGTCACGACGATTCTTGGGTCACCGGGGCTCACGTTGGCCGCCACCGCACCTTCACCAAGCAGAATGCTGGTCGGGAGCGGAGCGGTCGCAGCAGGCAGTGCAGTTGGAGGAGTCGTGCTTCCGGTTGTTGTTGGTGCTGCGGTTGGTGCAGTGGCAAGCGATGTTGCGGACGCATTGACGCCGTTGAACAGTGGGGGACCAGCCCCATCGGTGGCGGGCGATATATCTGGCGTGGGCGACGCGACACTGGCGACAACAAGCGAGACGACTGTTGCTGTCGGCACGGCCGGCGCAGCCGGGACCGCTCCAGGGGCAGTCGGCGGAGGAGGAGCTGGAGGAGGGGGATCTCCAACTCCGATCATCCGTCAAATGATCGCAACCGGCTTGGTGTTGACTTACGGAGCGCAGGTGATCCTTCGACCAAGCCAACCGTCGGGCGTTTCGAACCCACCCACCCCGGGAAGTTTCATGGGTCCGAGCGGCCTTCGTGTCACGACAGTGTTCACGCCGCCAGTCTATCAAATGCAGCCTGCGGCGCCAGGCTCAACCCTCTATCACTACACGACACAGGTTGGCTTAAACGCGATCCTCGAGACGCAACAAATTCTCCCCTCAACGCGGTTGAGAAATCCAACCGACGCACGCTATGGAGATGGGCAATACATGACCGACATTCCCCCGAACACTCGCCGACCAGCTCAGTTGTCCGCAGCGTTCATCCGGTCGCCGTTTCAGGGTCGCCGGTTTACGCATTATCTTGCGGTTGACGTTTCGGGAATGATGCTGCTACGAGGTAGGCCGAATGTGTATCTAATACCCAACCAAGACCCTCTGGTGATTATGGGCCGCGTCCTCAGTTCTGGGATCAACGTTCCACCGGTGCCACCGATATGATGTATGTTCGCGTTCGCTGGATTCACAATGATGCAGACTATCCGGTGCTGATCTATGCCGAGTGGGACCAGGACAACTACGAGACGAGGAAGGTCGATGTCTATCTCGACGGCCACTGCGAATTTGCGAGCAAAACTGAGCAAAGCTTGAATGGCGGGCTTGGGGAATGCGCAATTCCACCGCTGTGTGAAATCGCGCTCGATCCGGAATTTGAACCGATCGAAATTTCCAAGGACGAATTTGAACGCGTCTGGGAAGCCCGAAGGACTGTTTGGGATTTCACGTCGAATCCGCTCACCAACGGAACTGTTACTCTTGAAAGTGAAAAAGAGCGCTGAGATGGCATGCTGACGTCGGTGTGATCGGTGCTAGTGGTTTTCAACGTCGTCACAAAACGGCTGCGAATTGCGGGCGGTTCAACTTTCCACCTGAGATCGTCAGAGCCGTTTTTTTGGACACACCCAGCATTTCGGCTGC
>JANNCG010001143.1:0-3831 GCA_031386385.1 Myxococcales bacterium | reverse complement strand
CGACAACACAGCCCCCGCTGTCACGGCCGAGCATCCCACGCAAGCGATCGCTGGACATGAAGAATCGACTGATCATTTGCTTGTAAACACTGCGGATGCCGCAACGGATCAGGCGCTCAATTCGCGCTCGGACAATGACGTACGCACGATATCAGTGGGTGCTCGTGTGACGCGCGTTCGACGTCCACGCACCTCTCTCTCCACGACTCCTACCGAAGCTGCGCCACCGATCGTACTTCGGCTCAATCGCTAACCCGAAAGCCACTTCGATGCTCTCTCTTCGTTCACGCTCAGGCGCGAGCTTGCTTCTCGCTGCTGCGTTATGCCTGCAAACATTCTCTACCAACGTCGCCGCCGATGGTCTCGCCGACGAGGCTGATCTGCACTTTCAAATCGGCACGCGGCAGTTTCGGGCGGGGGAGTACGAAAATGCGCTCGAGCATTTTCTCGCTTCAAACAGGCTCGTTCGCAACCGCAACGTGTTGTTTAACATCGCGGGTGCCTATGAAGCGCTCGCGCGATTTCCCGAGGCGCATCGCTATTATTATGCAGCACTTGAGACCGAGTCTGACCCGCAGTTTCGTGCAGAGGTGACTCGCTCGGTCGAGCGGCTTGCGCCTCGTGTGGCGGTGCTCTTAGTCGAGACCGATCCGCCCGATGCGACAGTGTACTTCGATCGTCGTGACCTTGGCGCGCGAGGCCGCTCGGGTCGCCCACTGGCGGTCGCTCCGGGGCAATACCGAGTGCTGGTCGAGCGAGAGGGCTTTGAGCCCGCCGAGAGTCCACCCGTTGCCGTCGCGCTTGGAGCCACCGCAACGGTTCGGTTGAGGCTCACTCGCATCGTTGGGACGGTTCGGATTGAGGGCCACAGTGGCGCCACCGCACGACTTGATGACGATGCAAACAGTCCTCAGTGCACCGTCCCCTGCACGATTGAAGCAGCGCCAGGACCGCACACCATTCGCATCGAGCAAGAGGGGTTTGTCAGTGAGAGTCGTGTGGCAACAGTGACCGCGCGCGCGGCGACGACGTTAAACGTGCCGCTTCGGCCGCTCACCGGGTCGCTCGTTGTTGATGTGGGTGAGCGTGACGCGCGAATTGATATTGACGGGCGCGCAGCGGGATTTGCTCCCGTTGTTCTTCGCGAGTTGCCCGTTGGGACTCACCGAGTTCGAGTGAGCTTGCCGGGGTTTGCTGAGATTGATCGCACGCTCACAATACGTGCAAGTGATGAGACGCACTTGGACCAAGAGCGGTTGGTTCCGCTCAGAGAGGTGCGGGCGGCGTCGCGTCGTGCAGAGCAGGTTGAAGATGCGCCCGCGAGCGTGTCCGTGATCAGCGCAGCAGAGATCAACGCGTTTCAGTACACGACCATCGCTGAGGCCGTACAGGGCCAACGTGGGATCGTGACCAGCAACGATCGCGGATATAACTCTATCGGAATCCGCGGTTTAGGCCAGCCCAATGACTACGGCAACCGTGTTGTTGTGCTTCAAGACGGCGCAGCGCTTAACGACAACCTGCTATACAGCTCGTATGTTGGGCACGACGGTCGAGTCGGGCTCGCAGACGTGAACCAAATTGAAATCGTCCGAGGTCCAGGCTCAGTACTGTACGGCACAGGCGCCCTCTCTGGCGTGATTAACCTCTCGACCGAGCGGCGTGATGCTCGTACAGGGGCATCCTTTGGGCTGAGCGCCTACGGCGATGGGGTCGCTCGCGCACGCGCCGCGGGCAACGTTCAGCTCTCGCAAGATGCTGGAATTTCTCTGTCCGTGGCGCTCGCCGCGAGCCAGGGCACCACCGTGGATGTGACCATCCCCGGCCTGGTCGGATCACCGGACATCGTGCAGCCGGTCAAAAATGTGGATCGGTTCGCAGCGCTGACGGTGTCCTCTCGCGCGTGGTGGCGGGACCTCACCGCGCAGCTGTTTGTGACATTACATCGACATGATATTCCCGTGGGATCGTATGGGACCACCGTAGGCGACACTCGCACGCAGTGGTCCGATGGTCGCGGCTTGTTTGAGCTTCGCTATGAGCCCAAATTCGGTCAAACCTTCCAGCTGCTGACGCGCGTTCATGCCAACTTTTATCGCTTCTTGGGTGACTACGCCTACGTCGATGGGATGAACACCGAGAACGAGCACAACGAGAAATACCTTGGAATCTGGGGCGGTGCAGAGGTTCGTGCGGTCTGGTCTCCCGTCCAACAGTTGAAGCTCACCCTCGGCGGCGAAGCGCAGTACCACCCCTTCGCGCAGCTTAACGGACAGAGCGTGGATCGCGCCATGCCTGGCGTGACGCCGAATCCCAACCCCGTCACGCAGTACTTAGACGTAAACCGTCGCTACTCTATCCTCTCGGGCTACGGGCTCGCAGAGTGGAGCCCCGTCCCCCTGCTCCGGCTCACCGGTGGACTTCGTGTGGACAGCTTTAGTACCGTGCCCGCAGGGGTGTCGTTTCGGTTGGCCTCTATTTTTCGCTTCAACCCTCGAAGCACGTTGAAGCTCATGGGCGGCGGAGCTTTTCGCGCTCCGAGTCCGTACGAGCAGTCCTACACTGACATCGTCACCCAGCGGCCTGCATGCCCCACCGCGACATGCAGCTTGCGACCCGAGCGTGCGTACACCGGCGAGATTGAGTTTGTGCAACGAGTGACGGACGACTGGTCTTTTTTACTCGCAGGCAACGGGGGCGTCCTGTTGGATAAAATGGGCTCCGCTGGCAGCGGAAATCCTGGTGATCTGATTCGCTACGAAAACGAAGCGGCAAACGTGCTGTCCGTCGGCGGCGACGTTGAGGTGCGACGTGAGTTTCGTCAGGGCTGGCTTTTTGCAGCCAATTATAACATTCAGCACACCCGCTACCTCGACGCAACGCTCGCGGACCCGACCCTGGTAAACGCCCCCAATCATCAAGGCGGGATTCGCATGGTCGCGCCGTTGATTGAGCCATACGCCAACGCGGCCGTGCGTCTTACGGTCACCGCACCGCGCCGAGTGCGTTTGGATGAAGACCTGTGGACGGCCCCTGCGGTGCTTGGAGATTTTGTGATCTCTGGGCAGGTCCCTCGGTTGGGCCTTCGCTACGCGGTGGGCGTGTACAACGTGTTGGATTGGCGATGGGATGTCCCGGTGACCCCGTCGTTTACGTCGAAGACCATGCAGCAGCAGGGCAGGACGTTTGCGCTGCATTTGACCGCGTCGTTTTAAGTTCTTCTCAGTCGCCACGCTGCTGCGGCACACTCAGCCTCAGGATGATCGATGCAACCAACCGCTGAGCGGGTCTTCGTGCTGCCCAAAAATCGTCAGTGCTGTCTATTGCGCTGGGACGGCACCGAGGTGATCGAGCATGCGATGCTCTCGACTGGGCACCTTTCGCAGTGGGCCGCGAGCATTGAGCACGACTTGGTGTGTCTCTATGACCCAGCAGTGAGCTTTCTCGAAGTGTGGCGAGGATACTTCACCGACGACCCAACGCGCACCCACCGCTTTGATCTTCAACACCTCACTGAACCCGAACGCAAATCCGCGACGATTCACCTCAAAGATGGCCTGCTTTTTTTCGGAACAACCTTTCGAGATGGATCCCTTCCGCTGTGCGTGGACCTAGAGAGCCGGAGCCCCAGTCTAGATCCCTTGAGTGATCGGCTGAGCAACACGCTCAACGCGCCCATCGCACCCGTGGATCAGTATCGCTTCACCAATCTCGCGCTCGACGATCAACGACTGCTCGCCTTTGCTCAACATCGCGAGACGGCGGCCACGGTGATGTTTGTGGTCGATGTGGCCAACCCGCGAACACCGGTGATCGAGTCCGTGCGAAGCT
>JANNCG010001131.1:0-1925 GCA_031386385.1 Myxococcales bacterium | reverse complement strand
CACCCATCGCACTTGCCGCTGATTTTCCACGTTCATCGGCCTCTTTGACCATCGCGAGAAAGCTCTTCTCATCGATCACTTCAATCTTCGCCCCCTGCTCAATCCACTTGTCCGCGGTCTTCTCTTTGCTGCTCTTCTCTTCAGTACGCTGCCCTCCCACCACGAGATAGTTGAGCTGCTTAGTCACGGTGTCCGCTGCGATACCGCCGCGATCTTTCACCATCCGCTCAGCGTCACCACGCTTGCACGTCGCCAAGGATCCCGTGAATACAAAGCTCTTGCCCGCGAGGGTCGCGAGCGAGCCGTGTCGCGTCATCTCTGCTGCGCTCGCCGCAGGCCGATCACTCAGCGCGACCAGCTCAATGTGCATGCGGGTGTCCAGAATGGTCTCTTTCATCAGAGCCAGCTCGCTCACCGCGTGACGCGCGATGGTTGGACCGATCCCATGGATGGACGACAGATCCAGCTCTTCCACTGTGAAGATTCGCTCTAAGGTCTCAAACTTCTCCGCGAGCAAAACGCTCACGGTCTTGCCGATCTCGTGCATGCCAAACGCGCGCAAAAACGTGGCCAAATCCAGCTTTTTCGCACGCTCAATCTCGCGCAACAGTCGCTTGGCCAAGCGTGATCCAGTGCGATCTAGCTGCAGTAAGCGTCGCTCGGTTAAGAGATAAAAATCCGCAGGGCGCTTGAGCAGGCCCTTGTCAAACGCGCCCGCGAGAAGCGAGTCGCCAAAGCCGAGCATTCCCACGCAGTCGGCGTAGTGAGCGAGCTGGCCAATCACCGCGCTGCGGCACGCTCGGGGCTTTGAGCAAAACAAAAAATCCCCGTCCCTTCGCACCGGCTCACCACAGCTCGGACAGCTCGTCGGCACCACCAGCGGAACCTCCCCCGCCTTCACCACAAACTCCACATTCGGAATCACTCCCCCGCGCCGCATCAACACCACCGTCGCGTTTTTGGTCAGCCCCAACTTGTCGATAAACCCGGTGTTATGCAGCGACGCGCGACCCACGGTCACACCCGAGAGCGTCAACGGATCCACCAACGCAACGGGCGTAATCGCCCCCGAGCGCGACACGCTCCACTCAATCCCGCGAATGATCGTCGTCCCAGAATCTCCCTGAAATTTATACGCGATCGCATACCGAGGGTGATGCGACGTCGCGCCCAACCGCCGCTGCTCATCCACACGATCGACTTTAAACACCACGCCGTCGATCTCAAAATCCAACGAGCTTCGCCGCATCGCGAGCTCTTCGTATCCCGCCACCATCTGCGATTTTTCAAGCACCTTGCGCTCAATGGGCACAAACCCAACGTCCGCGAGCGCGTCCATCTTCTCGCTCTCGGTGTTGTGCGAGGTCCCGACCAAATCGTAGGCGGCAAAGCTGAGCCCGTACGCTGCACTGCGCTTGGGGTCTTTGTGCTTCAACGCGCCTGCGGCCAAATTGCGCGGGTTTGCAAACTCGTCTTTGTATTTTTGAAACACCGACAGCCGCATGTACACCTCCCCACGCACCTCCCACCCGCTCGCCTTAATCTTCGCCGGAACATCCTTAATCCACCGCACATTGTTCGTGATGTTCTCTCCCACCTCGCCGTCCCCGCGCGTGACCGCCAGCGTGAGCTCACCGTTTTCGTCGTAGTGCAGCGAGCAAGCGCTGCCATCAAACTTTGGAGACATCACGACTTTGCCAGCAAAATCATTGCTCCATTTGAGTAGCTCCTCGTTTGAGTAGCACTTGTCCAATGACAGCATCCGCGCTTTGTGGCGCACCGGCGGCGCATCACCCACAGCAAGGTCCGCAGGCTTCGGCTTCGAAGACCCAAGGTCATCAAGCACCGGCGAGTGAGGCGCAATGGCCTTCAGCCGATTGACCAAACGATCATAATCGTAGTCGCTGATCTCTGGCGTGTTGTCG
>JANNCG010001115.1:0-22333 GCA_031386385.1 Myxococcales bacterium | reverse complement strand
ATCCGGGGGGATAAAGTGAGCTTTCTTCTTTGTTCGAACCTTCAAGAATCAGTTGGCTCCGGCTAAGGTTTACCAACTGTATTCTCTCAGTTTCACGACCAGGTTTTCAAAGATCGAGGTGCCTCTTCAGTGTTTGTTGGATTGCTCCGTGAACACCGAAATTCACTCTTCACCAGCGCCGGGCTTTTGCTTCGCCTCAGTCGTTGGGGGGCGGAAGGTATACTTTCTAATTCTAGAGTCAACCAAGATAATCAAAAAAAAGTTCTTTCTTAGAAATGCTAGGGTTTCATGCAGAAAGAATGGAGCAATGAACCAACAGTACAACGGAGGGGTCGTCTTTAACGCCCTTGAATCAAAAGCCACTGAGTATCTGCCCAACAAAGGCGTTTGGCTCGCAGGAATGCTGGGTAAAGATCGCGGCGACGCGTACGGCTTGTACCACGGACGTATCGACGTCGGATGTGGGATCGCCCGTGAAATTCACACGGAAACAAGCGAGACCGTCTACGTCCTTAAGGGCCAAGCGATGGGGCTGATCGGCGAGACCGAAATGCCTCTTCACGCCGGGCAGGTCATGCACGCGGCGAAAAATGTCTATCATGGCATTCGCAACGTCGGGACCGAGACCCTTGAGATCTTGGTGATCGGTCACCCGGATTTTTAGTCTATCCCTAATTTTGTCTGCGAATTAACGGCACATTCGCGTTGAGTGATCACACTCCGCGATGTTGATCATCTTCGCAAACGCGCCCTCTTCGCCCCACGCGCGTTCGCTCACAATCAAGAGCTGCTCGCCACCCGGAAGGACCAGAGCTCTCAGCTGAGCGGTCTCGACCGGCTCGTTTTCGTGCTCTGCAACGGAGATCCACTCGGTGCTGCCAGTCCACTGGATCGAAATCTGGTCCGTGTACCGCGGCGCCTGATTGCGACCCGCACGCTGCACACGGGTGCGATGCACTCGAATAGTGCCAAATTGCCAGCGATAATTGAGATCAGGGGAGACGCCCCGCAGCTGTCCAATGGGTTGGTCGTGAAAGTCAAACGCTGTGTATCGCCCACGCTGGACCTCGGCAGAGAGCAAAGCATTGCTGCTCGTCAACATGGGTGCTTGTGCGAGTTGTTCGGGAGCAAGCGGGTCCTCAGTGTGCTGGCCGTCATTGTCGTCCATGAACACCGCCGAGAAGTTCACGCGCCCGGACTGGACAACCGCAAAGCTCTCAGTGGTCCATTCGCGCTCGCGCCCGTGGCCCCACTGACCCGTCACACACAGCGCTGAGTGAAGACTTTCGGACCAAGCGAAACAGCCCGTGTGAACCGCGAGGGGTGCTGTGGGAGCTGGGTCTGGAGTGGCAGAATCGACAGTGGCCACAGGGCTGTCAGCGGCAAGAGGGGCGTCTGTGGACGCGGTTGGGGTGACCAAAGCCTGCGGCCCCTGTGGGGGCGGTTGTGCGCAGCTACGACACGATTGTAATGGCACGAGGAGTCCGACGCCCAGCAGAAGAGCGCTGCAGCGGAGAACTATCGATTTCGAAAGATGTTTCATGATGCAACTAAGTCCGTCACGGATCGTTGGCTTCGTCACGCAAATTGAACGCAACCGACCTGCGAAATGCTGCGAGAGTCGAGAAGCACTACGAGCTTAAATCGTGAAAAACCAGCGTCAGGTCTGCTGTTGCATTGTTCTTCCAAACCGCTGCGATTTTGCTGGTACCGCAAAAATATGCCGACTGGACCGTCGCGTCATTGTCGCCGATCCAGCGCAATGCTTCGTGAAGGACTGCGGGGCCCAAACGACCATCGACGGACTTCGCAGCGAGCGCGTTGAGCGTTGTCGAATTGAAAACTCCGATCCCTCGTGAGCGTTCGCACAGCAAGACCTGCTCGTCCCACGCATCCACGAACGTGTAGTACGGGTTTGGATAGTTCAACTCACCACGCGTGTACAACATCGGGCACTCGACAGTGAACAACCGCGCGAGGGTTTGCCTGTGAAAAACCGAAAGTTTTATCCACCGTGTGTGGTGTCCATCTGATTGCGAAAGCGCAACGAGCGCTTGATCGCAAACGCGAAATGGGCCCATTTGGGAGAACCAAAATCCGTAGTCGACGGCAACCGTTGCAACTTCAGATAGTCGTCCGGCACTTGCTCGGCCGCCCGAACCCTCGTGCCACTGTTGCTTTAACAAATGCCATTGTTGGCCAATGTCGATGTGCTCAAAGAGCAACAATCGATCATCAAGTGCCAGCAATGTTCCAGTGACTCCGACATTGGGCATTGAAGGAAGAGGGTTGGAGACTGAATGAAAAACGGAGCCTGGCGTCTCTAAATCGCACCGAACAATTCGGCAGTTATCCGAGGTCACGCCATACAAAACACCATCCATCAACGCGATGGAATAAAAGCCAGGATCCTTTGTTCGATCGCTAAAGCACGGTGCTCGGAGCCGTCGTTCGAGCTGAGGTTCGCCGGCAAAAGCCCCTCGATAGACCTCCACTCCGTTCCAGCGAGATTGAACAACCAGATCTCGTGCAATGTCGCAAACGCAGTGGACGGGATCGCGCTCTGGTCCAGAACTTGTGCGCGCGCGTTGGTGCAGAGTCGCTCCATCCCAGTGAAAGACCGTTGCACCCTCGGTCAGCTGCAAGACAAACGCCCGCTCGAATCTTGATGGCATGAGCGCTGGTTGTATCACACCGCACCAACCTATTTTTTCGGCCTCTGCTAATGACCTCGTAGGTGATCACTCCGGTGGGTCGGGATAGACCACGACCTCACCACGAAACGTGCGGAGCCAGGTTTTTCCTTGCTCTTTTCGGACCACAACGTCGGGCGTGAGGTGCACTTTGCCGCGGCCACCGGGCGTGTCGACGATAAACTTTGGCAGCGCGATCCCCGACAAGCGTCCCTGAAGTTGCGCCATGATGTCCACACCGACTTGCAACGGCGTGCGCATGTGACTGGTCCCGCGCATCACGTCGGACTGCAGAAGGTAGTACGGACGCACTCGGACACGCACGAGCCCTCGAAAGAGCGCGTCCAACGTGCTCGCTGCGTCGTTGACTCCACGCAAGAGCACCGTCTGGTTCATCACAGGGATCCCGTGATCGGCAAGCCGCTCACAGGCCGCCTTGGCTTGGGGGGTGAGCTCACGGGGATGGTTGAAGTGGGTCATGACCCAGAGGGGGGCAAAGTCCCGCAGTGTGCGACAGAGCGATGGAGTGATTCGTGCGGGCAAAACCACCGGAGCGCGAGTGCCAATTCGCAGCAAATCTACATGCGAAACTGATTTCACAAGGTCTAGTATTCGGCGCAGTCTGGGGGTGCTCATCACCAAGGGATCGCCGCCAGAGATCAACACTTCACGCACCTCGGGGTGCTCACGAAGCCACGCGATGGCGGGCTGCAATCGCTCAACACTGCGGGCCCCACCGTCTTGGCCCACCATTCGGGCGCGTGTGCAAAATCGGCAGTACACCGAGCATCGATCCGTCACTAAAAGCAACGCGCGATCGGGGTAGCGTTGAATGAGATTGGGCGCAGGTGAGTGCGCTTGTTCGCCGAGCGGATCGAGAAGATCCCCCTCGCGGTCTCGCTCTTCAAGCAGCTGCGGCACACACTGCAACCGAATGGGATCGTTGGGATCGTCGCGATCACAGAGAGAGAGATAGTAGCGCGTGATCGAGAGCGGAAGCCCCTGTGCCAGCGCGCGTCGAGTCCCCTCACGCTCGTTTTCGGTGAGCGTTATTGCAGCTTCAAGTGACTCAAGCGATGTGACTGAGTGTCGCGCTTGCTCGCGCCAAGACCGCTCGTGCATGGGCTGTGCAGAAGGCTCTGGACGCAACATGGGAAGAGAGTGTTTTCGCCCGGTCGTGATAGTCATTAGAGCGCCGGTGTGCGATAACACACTATCCGCGCTGCACTGAATAGCGTTTGGTGTTATTTCAATCGCGCAGAGCACTTAGAATCTCAACCGCAACTCGCACGTTAAGACGGAGAATTTTTTCGCCATGGGTATGGGAGCTTCCCGCAAAACAATCGTTGTCACAGGTGCCGCTGGATTTGTCGGCTCACATCTGGTGGACCGACTTCTGGACGACGGACACGAGGTCATTGGGGTGGACAACCTCGCGACCGGGACACTTGAAAATCTTACAAACGCAGGCAAAAATCCTAGGTTTCACTTCAAGTTGGGCGACGTTCGAGAGTCGCTCGGAGTGTACGCACAGGTGGTCTACAACTTTGCCTGCCCTGCGTCTCCCGTCCACTACCAAGCCGATCCTCACTTTACGCTCACCACCAGCGTGATTGGAGCGCAGCGGTTGGTCGAGATGGCGCGAAATCGCAAGTGCACCATCGTTCATGCCTCGACGTCCGAAGTGTACGGCGATCCGACGATTCATCCACAACCCGAGAGCTATTGGGGCAACGTGAATCCGATCGGCGAGCGATCTTGCTATGACGAAGGCAAGCGTTGTGCGGAGGCGATCTTTTTTGATGCACGAAGGCGCTGGGGTGTGGATGCGCGCGTCGTTCGGATCTTTAATACCTATGGTCCAAGAATGGCCTTTGACGATGGTCGGGTGGTGTCCAACTTCGTGATTCAAGCGCTGAGAAAGCAAGCTTTGACGCTGTACGGTGAGGGGCTTCAGACGCGCTCATTCTGCTTCGTCAACGACCTGGTCACCGGCATTGTTGGGATGACTGTGCCCGACAGCGTCGAGGGTCCGGTGAACCTTGGCAACCCCAACGAGTTTACGATTCGGCAGCTGGCTGAGATGGTGGTTGAAGAGCTCGGTGGCTCGATCACGTACGCGCCACTTCCGGCGGACGACCCCAAGCAGCGGAAGCCTGATATTACACTTGCGAAATCATTGCTCGGGTTTGAGCCCAAGGTGCAGCTTCGTGAGGGATTGCGCGCGGTCATTGAGGACTTTCGCGCGCGCATGAGCCTTGGGTGAGAGCGAAGTGAGGGTCGCGTGATTGCTTGGCCTGATTGCGAGACGATCGCCGCGCGATTCGCTGAAACGAATGTCGCTCATCAGCTCGCAAGAGAGCTCTTTGAGGTGTTCGCTAGCTCAGATGTTTTGAGCGTGGGAGATCACTCGAACGGAGCGGTCTTTGTCGTGGACGACCGAGGGCGTGCGTGGTGTTTGGCAATCTGGTGTCACGACGAAGGGGTCGATGGGTACAAAACCGTTCTCTCGGCTGTCGTCGCGGAGGCGCGATCGAGGCCATCGGCAGTCAGAGAGATGCGATCGGGAGGACCTCCCGCTTATTATTTTTCGTCTGGTATTTTACTGACGAATCAGGCACTCACCGCCGCCTGGCAGTCCCTCGGCGCCCAGCTCCTGGCGACCCACTGCGATCTGCTGGTCTGCGGACCGGTCCTTGATTATTTGGCCCCCTCGCGTGGGAGCGTCGCCCGTTTGATCGCCCCAAATCTGGCGAAGGTGCAAGCGTTTTGTCAGCGGGAGTTTTCGCAAGATTGGAGCGCTGAGGTGACGCGCGCGGCGTTGTCTGATGCCGTCTTTGTAGCAACGGATTGTGGCGAGATTGTCGGCGTGGCTGCGCATTCAGGCCACGCAGCCGCCCTCGGGACGTTTGGTCCTATTGGTGTCAACCCGTCGATGCGAGGGTCTGGGATTGGGAGAGAGCTCGCAAAACAAACGCTGCGTGACCTGTTTGATCGAGGTGTTAGAGAAGTGAGAATCCCCTGGGTTGCTTCAGATATTATGGGGTTTTACCGAACGGTCGTTTCGCATATGATCGTCGAAGAGCGGCGTCTCTTTCGCCTGGCACTTTGAATGCTCAGCGTGCGGTGCGTGGTGCAGGGTGAGCCTGTTGAAGTCGCCGCACATCCTGCTGAAGCTGCTCAAGTGCTCGCTGTTGAGATTGCACCGTGGCGAGAACCAAGCTGGTGTAGCCGTACAGATCCGTCGAGCTGAAATCCGGCCTGGGCGACAAGACCGAGAGGCTTGGCTCTAACAGCCCGCTCTGAAAGCGTTGTTGGTGGAGTCCCAATGGCGTTTGAAGCATGCGGCGCGCGACGGAGTCCACATCCGCGTCGTTGAGATACACAATATCGCGCTTCACCGCACGAGACGAGCGGGCACACATCGCGGGAGCAAGTGTCCAGACCCTATTGAGACAGACTCGTTGATGCCGATCACCGTGAGTCTCGCAGCTGTAGGCACAGAGCAAATTCTCCATCAAACAAGCCGTACCAAGAAGTGGCGGAGGATCGGGACAAGCGGGAGAAATGTTGGGGGCGTCACAGCGCCACTGAATGGGCATGCCACATTGGGGGCGAGGAACGCTCACGCATCCAGTGCAGTGACAAGTGAGCCCGCCATAACCGCACCACAGCCCTTCGGCGGGACACATTCGGGCTTGGGCATCCATCGCTGAAGGTGGACAAACGCCGGGCAAACTGAAGCCAGGGCATGCTGCTGCGGCTGGCATTAGAACTTCCCAGTGGCCCATCTGGCACCGCGCGGTCGGACGACATAGAACTCGTGGATCGCCGCCGTACTCGCAAATGAGTCCATCCATCGCACAGATCGCTCCGTCGGCAGGTGGCACACGGCCACACGGCCCTGGTGGTGGTCCTGCGTCGATGATGTTCGCGACGTCTTTGACGTCGAGCTCTGCGTCGAATCGAGTCCTGCTATCGGGCACATCCGCTGGTTCAGGTTGATCGACGCCCACTGCGTCGAAAGCGTCGAAAGCGTCGAGATTTGCCACGTCGTCTGCAGCACCCAGATCGCCGACGGTCTGCACATCCGTCACTCTCTGCTGACGTTGATACGTCGGCTCAGCGATCAAACCGCAGTGGATTGTCAACGACATGCTTGCCGCCAGAAGTGGCTGGCGAAGGGTTCGCGGGAGTCTCATGAGCGCTACTATAGTTGAGGATAGCAATCAGTGTATCGCCGTTCGAGTGCGTCGAGCACGAGTGTATCTGGTTGCGTGAGCGGGGGTTAGAATTTGGTTGGAGACGAGGACAGAGCATGAGAGCGTTGTGAAATTATATGGAGTTTTGCGCACAAAATGACGAGCGATAGCTCTTGCGGTATTCGCGCGATGCAGACTCGCTCGGTCTTGGCGGTGGTGCGAGGGCTTGCGCCAACTGAGCGAGACACGATCTTGGACAAGAGCGGCAGAACGATGGTGGCCGAACTTGACCGGACGATCGCGATGGCGTGGTTTTCAATGGAATCCCACATGCGACTGTCAGACTGCGCGCGTGAGGTGCTCGAAAAAGACCGGTTTGTGGATCTGTTCGAAGCCGCAATGTTGAGCTCATGGAGCTCGCCGCTGCTCAACGGTTTTGTCAAGATGAGCACCACGCTTCTTGGGCTCACGCCATCGTCCCTCATTCAGCGTGCGGGGTATGTGTATCCGTACGTGACGAAGAATTTGGGCACTCTCACCGCGCAGTGCTCGCCGCGTGAAGCGACTGTGATACTCAGAGGATTTCCAGCGAATAAGTTCAATTTTCAGTGCTATGTGGATGGCACGCTCGGGTGTTTGCGCTCGTTGTTTCCGCTCACACAGAGCCGTGGCGCTGTCGAAGTCAGGGACTTGGATCTGCGCGCTGGAGACGTCACATACAAACTCAGTTGGTAGGGTGTTCGAGAAAGACGCTACCGCGATAGAAACAGCTTCGCGAACTGTTCGCCCATGGCAGTGGCAGCGAACTGATTCACTTTCGCGTCGACCGATTCACAGCTGTTGGTGGGATGCGCAACGGCTCGCTCAATGCACGTCTCGATGGTTTGGTTGTCTTGCTCTGAACATAGGATCCCCGCGTGTGTTTCTGCGAGGATTTGTGCAAGCTCAGGGTTGGATCCAAGTGCGAGAATCGGCCGATTTGCGTAGAGATAGTCGTACAGCTTCGCGGGCAAAAAGAGCGGTCCATGCTCGGTTTGCCATGTCGGCAAGAGCAAAAGCGCGGCCCGCTGCAGGCTAGCGATCCCCTCAGCGTAGCCAACAGTTTGCTGAATTTGGACATGCGCTCGGACTCCAAGCTGCTCCGCAAGCGCGAGATCATCCGCCGAGAAACGGCCATAATTCTCGAGGACGACGTCTCGCTCAGTCCAGTGATGGACTCGGCGAAGTTTGGCCAACGCATGAAGTACAGGGGCGAGAGACCGAGCGCCTCCATAGACATGACCAAAATGAACCAGTCGCACCGGAGAGCGATCCACATCGACTGGGTTTTGCTGCACCTGATCGTCGAAGGAGTTGCGCACACAATGAAGCTTGTTGCGCGCCGATGGGTACCTATTTTGATAGGCTTTTTGCAGCGACTCAGTCGTCACCGTCACCACATCTGCGTGCTTCATGATAGAGGCTTCAAGTGCATTTTCGATCCTGCGCGTGACGCGAGATTTGTGATCGTGCGACCAGTGAAGCGTCCAAGGATCGCGAAAATCTGCCACCCATCGGACACCATACTTTTGCTTGGCCGCAAGACCCAACAGATGTGCAGAAAATGGGTAGCTTGTCGTAAACAAGACATCCGGTTGCTCGCGCTCAATGCAGCGTTGCACCTCGTGCCACGCGTGTGGGCCATAGAGCAGCGCGGGTTCTGTGGGCAAAAGCCGTGAGAGCAGGCTTGTCGTGTTGGTTGAGACCAGGGAGTGAGTCTTGCGCTGGCGAGAATCTAGCCATGCAGCGGCGCGCGCAAGCAAGGGTGGGTCGTAGCGCCGAATGCACTGAATATTCTGCAAGTCTGCAGGTGGATCGCGATCAAGGAGCGCCTCTACCGGCTGGGCTTGAGTCAGCACCGAGACTCGCCAACCCTGACGTGCAAGCTCACGAGCTAGGCGATAAGGACGTTTAGAACCCACCGAAGAGTGGGGTGGAAACAACCATGCAATCAGCAGAGCGGATGGCATGAAGATCCTTTGTTTTAGCTAGCGCCGCGCGCGAATGCTTGAAGGTCGCAGGCGCTGAAGTACCTTGCGAAATGTGTCAACACACCGGCGATTGTCGGCGGACGTCCCTACGGTAATCCGCACAAATCCGCGCTTCAGGTGGTGGCTCGCGAGAGACCGAATCAGCATGTTCTCTGCGAGCATCGCGCGAACGATCACTTCGGTACTCAGACCGGTGTCCGAGACCTCAACGAGAATAAAATTGCCGTCGCCTTCGAACACTTTGATCCCGTCAATCGCGCGAAAGCCCTCGGCCAGGGTTGCGCGTTGTTCGCGCACAGCGGCGCGACGCTGACGGATCTCAGCGACGTCGTCGAGCGAGGCGTGGGCGGCGGCGAGGGCAACGACGCTCACGTTCCACGGGAGTTTGACACGGGTAAGGAGACGAGCGACCGGAGGGCTGCTCAGCGCGTACCCAATGCGAAGCCCTGCCAAGCCATAGTCCTTAGAGAAGGTCCGAAGCACGATCGCATTAGGAAATTCTCTGATCAAATCAGCTTGGCCGACGTCCGCACGCTCTTCGTCGTCAACAAATCCAACGTACGCTTCATCGATCACAGTTGGTAGTCCAAGCCGCAGAATCCTGCGGAGGGCGTTTTCGTCTGGGCTCTTGCCCGTTGGGTTGTTCGGTGTGCACAAAAACACCAACTTCGTGCGTTCGGTGATCGCGCCAAGGACGCCGCTCACATCGAGCTCGAGCTCGTCGTCCATCGGGACCAAAATCGGTACCGCTCCAGCTATCCGCGTCCGCGACTCGTACATCGAAAACGTCGGAACCGCGATCACAACCTCTTCGCCGGGCGCAGCGAAACTTCGCACAGCCAAGTCAATCAGCTCACTTGATCCGGCGCCGAGCACACAGCAGTCCGAGGTCAGTCCCGCGACGTCGGCCAACCGGGCACGGAGGGACTCTGCCATCACCGCGTCGGGGTACAACTGACCACGAGTCATCGCGGTAATTACCGCTTGGATTACATTTTCAGAGGGCTTAAATGCGCTCTCGTTCGACATCATGCGCGCCGGGCCTGCGCCTCGGCGATCGCTATGAGTGTTCGCCGCGGGAGCCGATGAGACTCCATCAGCGAGCGCAAAATGCTCTTCACGGTACACTGGAGCGCCACGAACCCATGATGGAGCAAACAGCTCCATAGACTCAGCGTCAACGACGGGATGTCCTGCTGGCTCATCGCCAAGGCCGTCACCAAACACGCGAACCATCGCTTCGGCGCGTGCATGCGACTCGGGGGTGTCCACGTCGATCCAACGGGCATCGCCGGCATCAACGGCAAAAAACTGGGACTTCATCGCGAGCGCGCGGACGCCATCAGAGAGCGACGCATCACCTCGACGAGCGACCTCGGCTTCGAGCTCGGTCACCAGATTCGGAGTGATTCGAAACACTCCGGTATCAATCGCGTTGTACTGCTCAAGATCTTTGGCGATGGACGCAATTTTACCACGCTCGACTTGGACCTTGGTCGCATCGTCGAGGTCAAAACAGCGCGGAATATCGTAGTCCACAGCCAACGCACAGGCCCCAACAGGGATCTCAGCCTGCATCAAGCGTCGCACAATTTCAGGTGCAAACAGGTGGTCGGCCATCGTCAGAATGCAGTCGCGGTCAATAAACGAAGCAGCGCTTAGCAAAGACACACCGTTGGACTGCTCCCACCGTGTGTTGTCCGCAAACATCACCTTCAGTCCAAGCGTCTCGCAGTTGGTCAACGCCCGACGAATTTGAGCGCCCTCGTAACCTACAATCACCACCGCCTCACGAATACCTTCGGAAGCAAGGGTGCGTAAAATACGAATGAGCAGTGAAACTCCGGCCACTTGTTCAAGTGGTTTGGGATGCTCTTTGGCAGCCACCAACCGTGAACCGCGACCCGCGGCAAGAACAATGGCGCGCTGGATGGTCCGCTTACTCATTCAAGATTTCTCATTGGTAAACAACAGGGGGCGGTGTCTATCACGCAGCGCGTTAGGGCCGCAAACACTAAGAGTCGATTGGCCCGGCAAAACCGGCTCGATTTGAGCGTTCTCTCACCCAGCGGCGAGCAGCCGCTCGGCTCTTTGCAAGTCTTCGTGATTGTCAATCTCGATCCAACTGCGACTATCCACAGAAAGGGCCTCAAAATTCACGGTTGCTAAGGCATCGTTATACACATCCTCGTAGTACGCATCGGTGCGCCCTTTGTTCACCGCACGGATGATCGTATCTGCGACGATTTCGGCGCCCTGGCTCGAAAACGCCTCAATCCCGATGGACTCTCCGGCGCACCGTCGAACGCTGAGCGCCTTGCCGAAGCAGGTGATTCTACCGCGATCTACGAGGACCTTCATCGCCTCTGCGTCCACCACTGCGGTTGTATCTACGGCCACGCGCGCTTCGGCGCCCACAAGGGCTGTGATCACTGACGGCTCAAGGAGAAGATCGCCATCGAGCTTCATCCACGCTTCGCCCGGAAGGCGAGCTTGCAGACCTCGAGCAAGAGAGACAACGTTTTGAGTCTGTTCGTATCGGGGCTCATGGACCAACGTAACGGGCAACGCGGCGTTGGCGATAGCGGCCTCGAGCTGATCTGCACGATATCCACTGACAACAATGACTCGCCCGACCACAGCACTTTTGTGAAGCGCGTCCAGCGTGCGATGCAAGAGAGTTTGACCCGCGACAGGGACGAGGCACTTGGGGCGATCGTCGGTGAGGGGACGCAGACGAGAGCCCATCCCGGCACAGAGAACAATGGCGCAACTTTTCATGAGTGACTGCGAAAAAACTGTCGTGAAGCACGACGTTGAAGTGGGACAAGCGGCAATAATACCAAAGAAAAAACAAGCAATCGTAGAATCACGTAGAGCTCAAGTCGCTCAAAAAAAAGCGTCATGGCCATGGTGAAAATATGGGTTCCGATGCCAAAAAACGACCAAGCGCGCATCAATCTTTGGTTGAGTTGCCGGTACTGCGCTGCTCGCTCTGAGCTATAGCTCGGCATCTCAGAGAAGCGCGCGGGAACAAACGGATCGATCCACTCAATCGTCTGTCGCACAAGCTTTAAGTGCACGCCGTACATCGCGAACCGAAACCAATCGAGTAAAGACAGTGGCCCCCGGGCACGCGCGGCTTGTTCGTCGCGTTGAAGGTCCTCAAGGTCATCGCAGTCTCGGGGATTTGCCTCGGTGTTGCGAGACCACAAATTCTTGTAGTGATCGTAGAGTGTTGTGTGACGAACGCCCAGCAAAATTGCAGCAATTGCAGCCACCAGCCACATCCAGTTTGTGGGACCGTGAAGCCCTCCTCGCCGCCACACCATCTGAGCCACCGCGAGAGGAACAATCGCCGTCTGAACCACCGCGTCCACTGCCCCATCGAGCATGCGACCATAGCGAGAGCTCGACTGCCGCATCCGCGCCAGCTGGCCATCGCTGCAGTCAATAATGGCCGAGAGCACGTACAGCCCAGCGGCGGCCGGCATAAAGACCGCGTGGGAGGGACCAAACGCAAATGCGACACAGATTCCAGACGCGATGCCCACGGCCATCGACAACAGGGTCAGCGCGTCGGGGCTCACACGGGTGGGGTAGAACAGCCGTGCAATGAGATATCCAAGCGGGCGGTGGATCATCAGGTCCACCGGCTCTTCAACAGCTGGGTTTTTTAGGCTCGCGCGATAGGACAGATCGGGCATCGAATTTCACAGAGCATGGGGGGTATCACGACCCGGGGGGCTTTCGGTACAATCACCCGCACGATGATCCAAAAGATGCGGCTTGTCTTTGGGGCAGGATTGCTCCTCTCGGTGACCGGATGCCCTCTGCGCAATCAGCCTGTTGATGTGATCACCGACGCTCTCGACTCAGAGACTGCACCACAAGACGCACCAATGGATCAGTCCATTGACAGTCCTGTTGCCGACTCTGCCATCACTCGTGAAGCTGGGGTAAGGGATCCAAATGGCAGCGTGAGCATCAGCAGTGACCCCACGGGGCTTGTCTTGAGAGGCCCGGATGGCTCTGCGTTGCTCGAGAGTGATCGCATTGCGCGCTCTTGGATCGAAGTTGGCGTCCGACCCGGTGGTCCCTCTGCGACACAGTTTCACGACCCACGCTTGCAACGACCCAGCGGTGTGACCTGGGTCGCTCCTACTCTGGCAACAGACGAATCGACAGCTAATTTGCTGGTTCTTCGAGACCCATCCGGCCGCGCGGGGACCGTCAGAGTGCGGGTCAGTGTTGTGGCGCAGGGTGTCTATGGACTCAATGTCGTGGCGGATGGTCGCGACGCGGCGATGCTTCGTTTTAACTTCGCGAGCGACACGGGGATGTATGCCGGGCTCGGCGAGCGATTTGGCGGGCCGAGCGCGAGGGGTTCGGTGGTCGCGATGCAGCTCCACTTGGGAGGGACGGCGTCGGGGACAAATGAGACGCACGTTCCGGTTCCATTCTTTGTGAACTCTCGCGGCTATGGAGTGTTTGTGAGATCGCGCAACGCAGGGGCGTTTGATATCGCCTCAAGCGAGAGCACAATTGTGAGCGCAACGTTTGAGACATCCAGTACCGATTTGCTACTCTTTTCAGACCCAGATCCCGTCAAAGTTGTCGCTAAATTTACAGTCCAAAGTGGACTTCCGCGGTTGCCTCCTTACTGGGCACATGGGCACATGCAGTGGCGCAATGAGTGGCGCTCACGAGCCGAACTATTTGAAGACGCGCGCCGGTTGCGGGCGGAGGGGATTCCGACCACGACTATCTGGATCGATAATCCGTGGCAACGCTCATACAACGACGCTGTTTTTGATAGCGCTCGCTTCTCCGATCCACAGACCATCTTCTCTGAGCTCGCAGCGCTCGGATTCAAGCCCCTGTTGTGGCACACCCCGTACCTGGACGCAGTGGATATGGACGGGTTGATAAGCAACCCAGCGGAGCAGTTGTTTAGTGATTTTCGCGCCCGCAACCTCCTGCTCAAGCTGGGCGACCCGTCGGATGTATTTGTCTCGCCGGCCAACGTGGGGGCGCCTGGTGGGATGGACGCACGCGGTGGACTCATTGATTTTTCAGTGACCGCCGCGAGCGACGCATGGTCAGAACGCTTGGCTCCTGTGATCACTTCGGGCGCCAGAGCGTTTAAACTCGACTACGGAGAAGACGTCCTCGCAGAGGCGCTTGGAATACGTCCACAGTGGAAATTTGGTGACCAATCAAGTGACCGTGTGGCGCACTCACGCTACCCGCAGCTGTATCATCAAGCGTATCGCAACGCGCTGGACCGCTACGCGGGTGGTGATGGATTTTTGCTCGTGCGTGCCAGCTCATGGGGCGGCCAGGCTGTCTGCGATCTGATCTGGCCAGGTGATTTGGACAACGATTTTCGAGTCGGTTCGAGCGCCGTCGTTGGAGGTCTACCCGCAGCCGTCAGTGGGCTGATGAATTTGTCGGTCTCGGGGTTTCCGTCGTTTGCGTCCGACACTGGCGGTTATCGTGGAGGAAGACCCACTCGTGAGGTGCTGCTTCGCTGGGCGGAGGCCTCTGCGCTCGCGCCGTACATGCAGCTCGGAGGCGGAGGCGAGAGCCACAACCCATGGTCCTATGATGCAGAAGCCACGAGACTGTATCGAGATCTGGCCAAGCTTCACGACGCGCTAGTGCCGTATTGGCGCGTGCAAGCACTGCGAGCGTCGCGCGATGGGACTCCTCCAGTGCGTCCATTTTGTCTGCAATATTCCTGCACATCAAGCGAACAAGCGTCGCGCTACGCGTACCTTCTTGGCGAGGATCTCTACGCCGCACCGGTCATCGCGGCGGGCGTAACCCAGAGCGAGGTGGCAATCCCTCCGGGGCGCTGGGTGCACTGGATTACCCGCGAAGCCTGGACCGGGCCACAGACGGTGCGTGTCGATACGCCGCTCGGGCAGCCGGTGTTGTTTGTGCGTCAGGGTGCCATTGTTCCTATGTTAGCTGAGGACGTGCAGACGCTTGCGGCGACGGTGGATCCGATGATCGTCGATGCGACGGATCGACAGTCTATTGTGCGCGCTCGGATCATTCCGGCAGCGCAGCAGAGCATCACGCTTGATGATAACGCGACCATCACAGCGAGTGCGATGGCTGACGAAATTCGCCTCAACTGGCAGGCCGGCACGCGCGCAACGGAGCTGCGTTCAGTGCTCGACTGGCGCAATCGAAGCGGGGTATTCGCTGGCGCTCCAACAATGGTTATTCGCGATGCTGGCCCTCCCCTCACCCGCGCAATGAGCGCCGCTGAGGTCAGCCAAGGATGTGAAGGTTGCTGGTTCTACGACGGCCCCAGCGAGCAGCTCTATGTGACGGTGCGCAACAACGCCACGTTGGTGATCCGGTGAAAGAAACGGTCTGCATTGGAGTGGATCTTGGGGGTTCTAAAATCGAGGCAATCGCGCTTCGATGGCGCAGCCCAGAGCAGTATGAAGTGTTGGCGCGCACGAGGGTAAGCACACTCGCCGAAGAGGGCTACGACACGGTCCTGACGCAAACCTGCTTGGTCATCGCCGAGTGCGAGCAACAAGCACAACTCATCGCGAGGAATGTGCCCTTGGGTCTCGGGATGCCCGGGTCGATCAGGAGACAAGATCAGCGGGTAAAAAACAGCAACGCACTGTGTCTGAACGGACAGGATTTTCGTGGAGATTTGCAGATAAAACTTCGTCGACCCGTGATCTTTGACAACGACGCCAACTGCTTTGCCCTCGCAGAGGCGCGTCTGGGTGCAGCTGCAGAGTATGGCCAAGGTGCGGTGGTTTTTGGCGTAATCATGGGCACAGGAGTCGGCGGCGGATGGGTGATGCACAATCGGGTTTGGAGTGGAGTTCACTTGATCGCTGGCGAGTGGGGTCATCACTGCGTGGACACGGCGGCTGACTCATTGGCTTGCTATTGTGGTCACACCGGATGTCTTGAGCGGTATGCAAGCGGCCCGGCCGTCGAAGCGGCGTACTTTCGTGCGACGGGAGAGCGGCGATCTCTCAGCGAAATAGCAGCTATTTCTCAGCTCAAGGCAAGCACGGATCACGCTGCTGTGGACGCGATGGAGACGCTGTACTCGGCCTTCGCGCGCGGGCTTGCCAACGTGGTGAATATTGTGGACCCGAGCTGTGTCGTGTTGGGCGGTGGGGTGTCAAACGTTGACGGGCTTTATACAATCGCGCTTGAAAAGGCTCGCAGGCTGATCTTCAACGATGAGTGGTGCACGCCCATACTGCACAATAAGTTAGGGGACAGCGCGGGGGTGTTTGGCGCAGCGATGCTGTGCGTTGAAGAGTGATCGCCATCTGCAAAATGTCAGCGAATTTTCATGCAGAAAAGGGATCTCTGCGAGGCGGTGGTGGTTGCGGTGGGACTTGAGGTTGTTGCGCTGCGGGACTCTCTTCGCGAGGTGGGGGCGGTGTGGCCTCCGGCGCCGGGGTCTCTTCACGGGCGTTGTTGCTCTCTTCGGCTCTGTGACCAGAGTTGACGCCAAAGGCATAAGAGAGCGTGGCGTGAATGCGAAAGTAGTCATCGGCAGAGTCACGCCCAGGGCCAATGCGAGAGGGGCCGTTAAACGCCGTTCGGTAGCGAAGCCAGTCGGCCATGACCTGCACCGAGAACCCAGGTGCGGGACCATTGAGCCTAAGCTCTGCACCCGCACCACCGCCAAAACCGGTGGTCATCGCGGGGGTGTTGCCGAACGCGGCGCGGGCTTCATCACCGATGGCACCGATTCGCAATTCGCCTGCGAATAACAAGCCAAAAGCGATCGTTGAGTTGGCGACGAGCGGCACCATTCCGCTGCCGCGAAACTGTGCCCCGATGTAGCTTATTCTGGGGTACTGACGATCAAACGGGAGGGCCTCGGTGCCAACAGAAAACGAGTGAAGGTACGCGCCCGCAGTGGCACGAAATGCCCCCCCTCCACGAGGCAGGTACGCGACGGCCAATCCAGCGTTCAGCTCATAGGCGCTGGTGGGAAGGCGAGTGCTTGCCCCTTCAGCAGTCGTCCCCGTCGAAGAGATCGCTAACGGCACCAACCCTTGCCCAAACACGCCCACCCCAAGGTGGTCCCTCTGAAACCGCAGGGGATAGATGTGAGCGGCCGCACGCACTTCAAAGAACCCGTTGTTGATATACTCGCGTGGCATGCTCATCCCGAGCACTGCCACACGCCATGAGCGCGAAGAAAACCCACCACCTGCAGTCAACTGTATGACGCCTAACCCAGGGAGCGCGGATGGGTATCCGTTGGGATTGGATGCTGGCGTTGCTTGCTCGACAGGCGTCTGATTGCTGTTTGAATTGTTGTTTGGGTTGTTGTTGTTGGGATTGCTGGAGTTGTTGTTGGGATTGTTGTTGGGATTACCACCGGCGCGAAGCGGAACGATTTGACTGATGTGTTGGCTCAGCTCGCGCCACAGATCGCCCTCGAGGTTGTCGAGATCGACCACACGGACAAACTCCAAATTGATGGTCCCGACGACAACACCATCGCGCCCACGAGCGATGCGGAGACGCAACTCGTGGCGACGGCCACTGCGCACAACGTCCCCAACAATCACAGCGTCGGCGCGTATCTCACGCGCGACCCGCGCGATGTCTTCTTCGCCCAGTCTGCCATCGAGCCCTAAACGCGACGCGACGCCAAAGTAGGTGCTGCCAGGGATGGGCTCAACCTCGCCGCCGTGCAAATCGAGAAATCCGCCGATTCTTTCGGCCACTTCATCGCCGTCAAAGCCGCTGAACGGACCCATCGCAACCCGGGGCGCTTGGCTCTGAGCCTCCACCGGTGCGCTCACCATCACCACGGACGCAACAGCGCTTGCGAGTGACACACGCCATCGGGAAGAAAAAGCCATCAAAACAGATCCGCTGAGCGTAACAGAAACATCCGTGGTCCATAGCGCGAAAGCAGAACACTCTTCAGCTCTTGTGGTTGTGCCATGTTGTGTGTCCCGGACGCCTACTCGATAGCCCCGCACGCGGTGGCGTCAAAGCCGCTCCGCGAGGACACGGAATCGAAGCACAAATCACTCGCGAGGATCTGGCGATCTTCATGATCGATCAACTCAGAAGTGAGACTTGGGCACGCAAATCGATTGTTGTTGGCTATTAAGAGCGGGTTGCCAAACCACTGTCACCTGCGATGTCACGTTCGTTGCTACGCGCAAAGACCCATGCGGTGTAATGGATTTAGGAATCCCGGATCATTCGCCCGTCAGTTGCTCGGGGTTGAGCCAGCACTTGGGTCAGGGCTTGTGTTGGCGTCGGGTTGCGTCTGTGCAGAGTGCACACCAAAGGCATAGCTAACCACAGCTTCGAACCGCAGAAAATCATCCACAGAGTCCCGCGCATTGCCGAGCGTTGAGGCCCCGCTAAAAGATGTCCGATAGCGCACCCAGTCGCCAAGAAGCCTTGCGCTAAGGCCCGGTGCCACACCATCAAGCCGAACCTCGAAGCCTCCGCCGCCGCCAAATCCGGTGGTCAGTGCGGCGTTCATTCCGACGGCAGCACGTGCCTCTGCGCCGACGGAGACAACTCGCAGTTCGCCTGCAAAAAGCAGCGAAAACTCGTAGCTTGAGTTGGCAAACAACGGCACCGCTGCCTCACCTCTGAAGCGGGCCCCCGGGTAGCTCATCCGAACTAGCTGCTGTGTTGCTGGCAGGATGTCTGTCTTCACGTCAATGGTGTGAAGCACAAAGCCGACATCCGCGCGAAAGGCCCCTCCGCTTGGCGGCAGGTACGCCAGACACAGACCCGCGTCGACCTCGTAAGCGCTCGTCGGAAGCTGCACCATCATCCCCATGTTGTACGCGTAAGAGCTCAGCGCGATGGGAATAAATCCCATCGCATAAACCCCTAGCCCGAGACGATCTCGCTGCAAACGAATATAGGCTCTACCTTCTAATCGCGACTCAAAATACGCAGGAACATAGTGCTCGCGTGGGCTCGCCTCACCCACCACCGCGAGCCTCCAAAACCGCGAGCCCGATCCCGCACCTACGGACAACTGCGCAACACCCAGCCCAGGAAGTGTGCTGGCATTCTCATCACCGGAGGATATTGGGTGGTTGTTGTTGTTTTGGTTGATGTTTTGGTTGTTGTTTTGGTTGTTGTTTTGGTTGTTGTTTTGGTTGTTGTTGTTCGCGTTTGAGGACCGCAGCGGAAGGATTTGCCCGATGTGTTGGCTCAGCTCGGTCCAAAGATCGCCTTCAAGATTATCAAGGTCATCGACGCGCCCAAACTCGACGCTGACGCTTCCGACGACGACGCCATCACGACCGCGCGCGACACGCAGACGAAGGGTATGACGACGTCCGTTGCGCCCCACATCTCCGAGAATGACCGCGTCTGCACGCAGCTCGCGGGACACCCTGGCGATGTCTTCTTCGCCCAGTCTGCCATCAAGCCCTAACCGCGAAGCGACGCCAAAGTACGTGCTACCGGGGATAGGCTCAATCTCACCGCTGTGCAGATCGAGAAACCCGCCGAGCTTGATCACAACATCATCGCTGTCGGGTCCACTAAAGGGCCCGATCGCCACGCGTGGGGCTTGGCTTTGTGCCTGGACTTGGCCGCTTGCCAAGATCACAACAGGGGTCAAAGTTGCGAGCGCGAAGCGCCAAGACGTTGTTAACAGCATCAATCCAGCGATCAGCCCATACATACCAGAGTCGCGGCGTGGTTCGTAGCGCTGATCGGCCCCCAAACACGCAATCTCTGCATTTGCGTGACCGGATGCATTTACCCGTTACGCACTGCGCGGGGTTTGCACTATACCCAACGGCCTTATATGCGACGGCTCGCTGGTCGGCAAAAACACTGGATACTTAGCGCTACCGCGTTGATCCTCACGATCAGTGCGTCGCCAACTCAAGCACAGCGAAGGCGCGCGACGTCTGGTCAAGACGATGACGCAGGTGCGGTGACCGTACGAGCCCGTCCAGAGCAAGTGGCGGCTACGCGAGCCTCGTTTCGCGGAGTTGAAGTCGCGAATGTTCCAGGGACCCTGGGGGACGCGACGCGCGTTGTGGCCGCGCAACCCGGCGTGGGGCGCACCCCATTTGGCGTTGGTTTTTTCGCAGTGCGCGGGACATCGTTCGAAAATACCGGGCTGCTGGTTGAGGGGTTTCCGGTGCCCATTTTGTATCACTTCGCTGCGGGTCCTTCGGTGATCCCAACGCGCTTGGTGAGCAACCTCGATTTTTTTCCGGGTGGATACCCAGTGCAGTATGGCCGCTCGACCGGAGGAGTGGTCTCGCTCGATATCGCCGCGCCAGATGTCCCTCGGCGAACGATTGACGCTGAGTTGAGCATCTTTGGTGCCACTCTTGCGGTGAGCACTCCCCTTGCAAATCGCCGTGGTGGCGCGGCACTCTCGATTCGTCGAAGCTACTACGACCTGCTGCTCCCGATTGTGTTTCCGAGCGTGACGCTCAACTTCGGTGACGCGCAGGCTGTTGTCGATTTGCGAGTCTCTGACCGAACACGCGCACAGCTCGTGGTCCTTGGCTCGAGCGACATCTACGATCGGAGCGACCAACGCAAAGCAGGCGGCGCTTCAACGCTCAACCGAGATGGGCTTCAGGTACAATTTTTTCGAGTTATTTCTCGGGTAGATCACAAATATAACAGCGGGTTTGCGCTCTCGTTTTCGGCCATGATCGGCGCCGACGATGTGCGGTTTGTGTCTGCAGATACTGGTAGACCAGACACTGCAGTGCGTTATGGCGGCGCGGCAGTGGGCGAGCGTCTAAGCATTCGTGTTCCGTTTGGATCACGCATGACGGCCAGCTTGGGAGTGGACACGCTCGCGACTATTTTTACAGCCAGTGTTGGGTTTCCAGAGCTCGTTGGCGTCTCGATTATCCCCACGTCCATGTCCAATCGCTACGGAACCACGGCCACCGCAGACGTCACCCAGTGGGACGTCACGCCGTGGACTGAGTTTGCGTTTCGATTTCCGTTTGTTGAAGGCTCCGTGGGCTCACGCTTGTCGTATCTGCACTCGGGTAACAAAGAGTACTTGCTGGCTGATCCTCGCGGTGTCCTGCGTTTTCGTCTCGAAGATGACATTACACTCATCGTTGCCTCCGGGCTGTTTCACCAACCTGCACCCTTCTTTGCCCTCGTCCCGCTGTTAGGAAATGGCAATCTAAAACCACAGCGTGCATGGCAGAGCAGCATCGGTGTGGAGGCCCGTCCGATTGAAGGTGTGGACGTGCGGGCGACGGTGTTCACCAATTTTTTGAGCAACCAAATCCGACCCTCAAACCAGCTGGTTGAGACCTCTCCAGGCAACACTGGGCGATTGTTGCTCACCGACGACGGAGAGGGGTTTGCCGCAGGACTTGAGCTGTACGTTCGACGCCGATTGCGCCAAGGGGTCTTCGGCTGGGCAAGCGCCACGCTATCTCGCTCAGAGCGATGGGTCCCCGGCGGGGCTCCGTATCCGTTTATTTTGGATCAATCGTTTGTCGCCAACGCGGCCATCTCGTGGGAGGTCAATAGCCGCTGGCGACTTGGCGCACGGTATTCGCTGTCTACGGGGACTCCTACCAATCGTGTGTTTGGCGCGACCTACGACGCAGACGCCAACTCGTTTGCACCCAACTATATGGCCGAAGGCGAGCGTCTTCCTTTGTTTCACCAGCTTGATGTCCGCGTGGATTATCGCTTTCGTGCGCTCGGAGCTGACATGACTTTCTACTGTGATGTCCTCAACACGTACTTCTCGCGTGGGACAGAAGGGTGGAATTTTCAATACGATTTTCGCGCCCGCCAACCGCTGCAGGGCCTCCCGATTCTCCCGGTCATTGGGCTGAAAGCGACGTGGGAATGAGCCACTTGAAACATCGTTCGGCGCTCAAATGTGTTGCCATTGCGAGTCTGCTCTCAAGCTGTGCGGCGCCGTTTGCGTTGCCCTCCATCGTAAGCTCACCTCGTGTGCTGGCGATCATTGCGAACAACAGTGTCGTGGCGCCTGGGGCGACGTTTACGCTGACACCCATCGTGGGCGGGACCAGCACGGGTGGGATTGTGGGCGCCATGACGTGGTCGTTTTGTGCCCGTCCCGAGCAAGCGTCCGCTGGGATTCCCCTCAGCTCGTTTGGAACGTTTGAGCCCGAGCAAGGGTGCCTCACCAACAACGCTTTGTTTCTCACGCAGGACGTGGTGGGTCCGCGAGCAACCTTCACGGTCTCTCCGAATGTCCTGCAAAATGCCTCGGTTTTGCGCACAGCCTTCGGCGATCAGGTAAGCGAAGCCACCCGCACGACGCTCGCACAAACCGCGGGGGTCGCGCTCGTGGTGCACCTGCACTGGGTCGTTGACGCCACCACCACAGTGGAAGCGTTTAAGCGCATTTTGGTCCTCCCAAATGGCG
>JANNCG010001035.1:0-2879 GCA_031386385.1 Myxococcales bacterium | reverse complement strand
CACCTGTCGAGACTGGTCCCACGCGTGGCTCAACGAAGGTTTTGCCACCTTCATGGAGCACGTTGACAGCGAGCACAAAGACGGCCGCGACGAGTACCGCTACTCGCTCGAAGAGCACGGCAACACAAACACATGTTGGTCCTCAGAGATCTTCAGTTGGTGCAGTGTTTCTCCTGCGGAAGTCACAACTGCGACACCCAGATTGAAGCGAAACAGCGGCGTGACTGCATCCACGGCTTGCTTCTGCGCGACCTTGATCACCAGCTGATTGTGCTCTGCGTCGTGCGAAGCTTCGACTTCGAGCTCGGGGTGGCCGGCTTTGAAGACCCACTGATCAAAGAAGCTCTCGAGCGAGCGGCCGCTCTCTTCTTCCATCGCGCGCAGAAGGTCGCGGGTCTCAACAATGCCTCCTCGGTGCTTATCAAGGTAGCGCTTCACGCCTCCCCAGAAGAGCTTGTCGCCCAACTCTGAGCGCAGCATGTGCAAAACCCAGCCGCCCTTTTCGTACAAATGTCGGTCAAAAAGGTCAATCGGGTTTGCGTAGGTGCTGCAAACAATGGGGCGACGGTAGCGAGATCCATCCTCGCCGAAGTACCCATGCGCGTGCTCTTCGAGCGAGTAGCGGTACTCGTCGCGGCCGTCTTTGTGCTCGCTGTCAACGTGCTCCATGAAGGTGGCAAAACCTTCGTTGAGCCACGCGTGGGACCAGTCTCGACAGGTGACCAGATCACCAAACCACTGGTGCGCGAGCTCGTGCGCGACGATGTCATCGGCAGAGTTGTCCAGGGCTGCACGGGGATCGAGCAAAATGCGATCCGTCATGGTGGTGGCCGAGGTGTTCTCCATGCCGCCAAAGGTGAAGTCCACCACCGCAATTTGGTGGTATTTCGCCCACGGAAACTTCACTCCCGTCAGCGACTCAAAGTGCGAAATCATGTCCGGGGTGCGGCTGAAGGTTCGCTTGGCGTCTTCGATGCGTGACGGATCTGCGTAGTAGCGAACAGACAGGTCGGGCATGTCTGCGTTGATCTCGGCGAAGTGCCCTGCGACCAAGGTCATCAGGTATGCAACGTGGGGTTCGGTCTGAGACCAGTGCCAGCGCTCAAGGCCTGGTCCACTCGCGTTGATGCTCGCGGGGTCCAATCCGTGGGTGCCGACGATGGCGGTGCGGGACAGGAGGTTTCCGTTGGATAAAACGTGCCAACCTTGGGGAGCGTCCACAATAAACTCGGTGCTCATCCGCATGTTGGGATAGTCGTGACACGGAATCCAATACCGCGCGTCCTCGTCCTGGCACTGCGTCCACACTTGCACCGGTCGCTTTGGTTTTTGCTCGTCCGGAAAGAAAAATTAAAACCCCCCCAGCGGTGTCACCGTGTACTCAACGATCACGGTGTGTTTGCTTCCGACTTCGCCCTCAAGCGTCACGTGCAACACGTCCCCGTCATACCGGTGAGCCAGGGGCTTTTGGTTTGCGTCCATGACCCGAGCGATCACAAAACCAACAGCGTCTAAGTGCAGTATTTTTGCAGCTGGATCGCGCTTTGTCACGCTTAGCGTCGCGGTCGCTTTGATCGAGCGCGTCGCGAACAAAAATTGCACGTGAAGCTTTAAGTGCTCAATGGCAAAAGTTCGCGCGCGTCCAAAGCGCTCTGGGTCACCGTTTAACCGAAAGGGTCTCGGGCCCCCTCCAGGATCCGACGGAAACTTTGCGCCCTCAAAAGCGCCTGAAAATTGATGGCAACGACAACGTTCGCGATGGTGGAGTGTGAATTGCGTCATTGGGGTTTTCGCCGCGAACGCTGCCATTACAGGTCCATAGAAGCAACAGGACTTTTCACTGCTGTGCATTCAGGGTAGAAGCCCACAGGTCTAAAGTGGTCAAAGTGGTTAAAGTAGTCAAACCAGACACCGTGAAAGCGTTTTGTGTCGTTGCGTTGAGCGTGAGTCTGCTGGTTCAGTGTCGAAAGCCGCAGACACAGGCTGCTAATCCACCCAGTAATTCTGCACACGATTCAGGGATTTCGCTCGCCGACAGTGGTGTGTTGCTCGCCCCAGAGGCGCCCGATGCGACCGGGACGCAGGACAGTGGGACAGGTGTCCCCGCGGTGTTGACAATCAGGATTATTAACATTGGCTCACGGCCGATCCCGGTGTTTACCAGCCCGGACACCAACGAGATGTTGCATGCGAAAAAGCTGCGTAGTCGACGAGGAGCCGACGCGGGTCGGGACTCGGATCCGGTGAAGTTTTTTCCCATTGGGCAGATGCCGCTGTGCTCAGACGACGCGGGCGCGGGTTATGGTGGCCTTGGCCAGCCCGAGCGCCGAGAGCTCGCACCTAACGAGAGCATCACGTTTGAGTGGGACGGGATGGAGCGCCAAGAGCGCTTGGATCCGCGCAGAGGCGTGTGCCAAGACGTGGTGGCTCCCGCGCCGGGGCGCTACCGAATCGAGCTAGATCAACCACGCCGAAGCATCCGGTGTACGGACCCCGAGTTTAGCTGGCCGTTGCGACTTGAGCCGCCCGCCACGGTTGAGGTTCGCTGCCGACTGCGAACCCCCGACGACGACGCGCATAGCGCTCCTGAGGCAGAGCAGTAGAGGTTACGTGCTGATCCATCACATCGCGCTGCGTACGGATCATGTTGAAGTTGTAGCGAGTTTTTATCAGCAAAATTTCGGGCTTCACGAGCATCAACGCTTTCTCACAGACCAGCAAACGTTGCGCTCGATCTGGCTCTTGAGTGGCTCTGTGATCGTGATGGTTGAGCGCAGAGCGCCAGATGAGCCTAGGGTTGATCCTCGGTCACTTGAGTTTGTGGCGTTTGCGCTCACTCCCGATGAGTTTGCTCTGTGGCTCGCTCGACCTGAGCACCC
>JANNCG010000293.1:0-7462 GCA_031386385.1 Myxococcales bacterium | reverse complement strand
TCGGCGCCCCGGCGTGACCGGAACCCCCGGCTGGCTCATCGCTCAAGGGTTTACCCGCGTTGCGACAAACCCCGTGCCCGTCCAGCCGCCTACAGCTCCACCTCGCGGAGGGGCGCGCCCCCCGGTGCCACCCGCGCGCCCCCGTCGCTAACAACGCTCATCAATATCTCCTATGACCAATCAATTTGCGGCTCATTCTCAGATTGTTCTCATCGTCGGGGGCGGGATCGCAGCGTACAAAAGCGCCTTGATTGCGCGCGAACTTCAGCGCCTTGGCCATAGCGTACAAGTGATTCTGACGGACGCGGCAAAGCGCTTCATCGGTGAGGTGACCTTCAGCGGTCTGACCTCGAAGCGAGTGTACAGTGAGTTGTGGGACAGCGAGTTTTCCGGTGAGCTGCATGTCTCGCTGGCAGATAGCGCAAAGCTTATTCTAGTGGCGCCAGCCACTGCGGACTTGATGGCACGCTCAGCCCAAGGGCTCGCCAATGATTTGGCGACTGCGACACTATTGTGTGCAAATTGTCCGGTCGTTTTTGCTCCCGCGATGCATGAGCGTATGTGGGATCACCCGGCTACCCAGAGCAACGTCGCGAGCTTGATTGCTCGGGGCGCGCACATAGTCGGCCCCGTTGAGGGTGCCCTTGCTAACAACACCGTGGGTCGCGGCCGGATGCAAGAGCCTGACGTGATTGCAAGACTTGCATCAAGCATCGCGAATGGCCAGGGCCCGACCGAGCCGACACTCGACTTAGAGGGAGTCAGGATCTTGATCACTGCAGGGCCCACGTACGAGGCGATTGATCCGGTGAGGTTTATTGGCAATCGTTCGAGCGGAAAAATGGGGGTCGCGCTCGCAGACGGTGCTGCGAGTCGCGGAGCGATTGTGACGTTTGTCCATGGGCCAGTGAGGGCGTTTCCGACAAACAAAAATGTGCGTCTCGTGGCGGTACAGTCTGCACAGTCGATGCTCGAAGCGGTGATGGCGGTTCGCGATGAACAAGACGTGATCGTGATGGCTGCAGCAGTGGCAGACTATCGACCCGCCGTTGTGGCGGAAGAAAAAATGAAGAAGGGGCAAGACGAGATCACGCTTCGGCTTGTGAAAAATCAGGATATTCTTGCGACGTTGGGTGCCCAGCGGGGCTCGTTGTCGCGGCCGATACTGGTTGGCTTTGCAGTGGAGACAAATGATCTGGTTGGCTACGCCCGAAGCAAGTTACAGCTCAAGGGGTGCGATCTGGTCGTAGCGAATCTTGCAGAGCACGGGTTCGAAGGCGATCAAAACCAGGTCACCCTCGTGACGGCCGAGAGCGCCGAAGCGCTTCCCAAAATGAGCAAGTCTGCGGTTGCGAGCGAGATTCTCAATCATGTCGTAGCGCGCATGGCCAAGCGGGACTGACGGCCGGTTCGGGAGCCTTTTGATGCGCCTTCAAGCCTTCGTCTGCGGCCCACTGCGTCGCGGCTTTTGTTAAAATCGGTCCACCGCGAACAAAGCAAAATCCACGCAAATGTGTGCTATGCCAGCGGTCCCCAAATCATGAAACTCGAATGCCAATCATGTTTGCTCCAGTTTGACGCAGTCGGCCCTGGTCCTGGGGTGACATGTCCGCGTTGCGGCTCAAGCAATTTGATCAACGCTCCAGGCAATGCGGCTGGTCCACCTCCAGCCGGCTCCTCCACTGCATCGAGTTCTGCGGGGATTGCTGCGACCATCGCTCAGCCGATGCAAGCCCCCATGGGTAGCCCTTCTCCCTTCGGTGCCGCGCCTCAGCCGGCCATGCCGCAACCGCCCTCGCCATTCGGTGCGCAGCCGCAGGCGCCGCAGCAGGGCTATGGACAGGCCCAAGGGTACGGGCAACCTGCACCCTTCGGGCAGCCTCCGCAGGTGATGGGCGGATACGGGGCACCGCAACAACAGCCGCAACAGATGTATGGAGCACCTCAGCAGCAGGGCTTCCAGCAGCCGTACGGATATGCGCCACAGCAGCAGCAAGGGGGGTTTGGGCCAGCACCGGCGATGGGCTTTGGGATCGCACCGATGCAGCAAATGGGCGGTTATGGCAATCCGCAAGCTGAGGCCGAGCAACGCAAGGCGATGATCTTGGGCGTGATTGGAATCCTTGGGATTTGGCCGCTCGGACTCTTCGCAATCATGACCGCGAACCAAGCCCGGGACGCGCTCGTGCGGGGCGACGTCGCCCTGTCGCTCTCGAAATCAAAGAGCGCACAAATAATGGGCTGGATTTCTGTTGCGGTCTTGGGACTCGTGGTGATCGGCGGTTGCTTGATTGGACTCGCGGGGGCGGCATAGCTGCCGATCGCATTTCACGTCGCGATGGCCACTCCGGTTGCTCTCTCCGCTAACCTGAGCGCCGTGTGACGATCGCGAGTGTTGCGGGGACCATCACCGCGCGTTCTTCTTCACTCCACTCATAGCGTCGCAAGATGGCCCCCAGCATCTCGATCTGGGCTTCGACCACGGCGCGCTCGTCAACGAACACGGTCGGGACGCCTTTGAACAAACAGAGTCCTCCCTGCGAGTGACCGGTCTTGAGAGTTTCTTTGCGCACCACAACGCCCTTGCTCTTTGCAAGTTCGATGATCGCTTCGAGCAGCTGTTTTCCCTTCACGATGGTGACTGCAGGGACAGATACCACACCGAGAATGGGTCTAAAAGGCTTGTCACGAAGGGACGGACGAGCGAACGGCTTTTGCGGCGAGCGCATGCAGCTCGGTTTTGATGTCTGGGACATCCGCAAAGCGTGTCACCACCCATTCGAGGGCCTCGTCCACAGTCGAAAATACTTTTGTCGGCGCTTTTCTTGGGATCACGGCGAGCACGCCCGAGACAAGGGCGCGCAGCATGGCGGTCGCAAATCCCCGGGACACAATGATCAGCGCGGCGGTGTGAAATTTTCCCGAGAAATCGTCAGAAAACTTCTTCATGATCGCGCGCATCTCACTGTCGCGTTTCACGTCGAGATCCTCTGGATCCATGATGTGAATCGTCACTAATTTTCCTGGGTGATTGAGATGCCCATCGTGGAGCGCTTGGTTGAGCGCACTTAGCTGCGTCGCGTCGGGCATTCTCGCGAAATGCGAGAATACGAAGTTGTCCGCGCGGAATATCGCGTACATCGGGAGGTTGAGGTATTCACGGATGAGCATCGGGTGAGCGCTCTTACGAGAAAATGTAGATTGAATACACAGAGAAGTGTGTGTTGCTTCTGCCTAGCTCACTACGGTATAGCGCTCCGCAGTATCCGCGTGTTTTCTAAATCAGCCCCGATCGGCATTTTGGCGTTTCTTCTCATACTCTTGCAGAGTGTGTGGGTATTCGCGCAAGACGCGGGGCCGTCGCCGATGCAGGTGATGGACGCAGCGGCGCCTTCGAGCCAGTCCAACGACGATGACGATTGGACCTCCCCAGCGTTTGTGCCTGATGGTGGTGGTGCCGCGAGCTCTGAAGCCGGCGCACAAGCGCGTACGGGCTGTGAAGGTCCGCGGATTGCACGTGTGCGATGGCGCGGGCTAGTGCGTGTGAGCTCGACGGATTTAGGGACCAACGTGCGGGCTCGTGAGGGCGCATGTTTGGACCGAACCAGACTTCAACTCGACGCGCGTGGCCTCTGGAACACCGGCTTCTTCGCCGACGTTCAGGTCGCGATTGAGCCTGTCAATGAGGGCGGGATTGAGGTTCGGTTCATCGTTGTGGAGCGCCCCACCATTGGGCACATCCGATTTGAGGGCCAGGACGGTGTTGAGGAGGACAAGCTTCGTGAGACCGTTGACCTTCGCGAAGGGGCTGTGCTTAACGAAACAGGTGTCCGTCGCAACGTGCAACGACTTCGCGATCTGTACGCTGAGAAAGGGTATTTTCTCGCCGAAGTTCGCTACGATGTTCAGCGGCGGACGGACGCCGACAACGAGTCCGACGTCACCTTTCGGATCCGAGAAAATGCGCAGGTTCAAGTTCGGTCCGTGCGATTTGTGGGCAATCAGAGCATCACGGAAGACGAGCTGCGAGGGTCGATTCAGACTCAAGCAGCGGGCTTTTTCTCTTTTTTGTCCAGCACTGGCACCTATCGCGAAGAGACCTTTCAACAAGACGTCACGTTGCTGCAAGCGGCGTACTACGACCGAGGGTTCTTAAATGTCGAGATCGCGACGCCGCGGGTTGCGCTGAGCGCCGATCGTCGTTGGTTGGACATCGCAGTTCCGGTGCGAGAGGGGCCGCGATACCAAATCGGGCGATTGCAGGTTGTTGAAGAGGACGAAGAGCACAACGAGATTGAGCCCCTTGGGGGACGTCGCCGAGTGCGCGAGATGTTTCACGGCTCGCCGGGTGATTGGTTTTCGCGAACGGTGATCGGCCGCGATCTTCTCGCGGTGCAAAATTATTATCGCGATTCAGGCTACGCCAATGTTGAGGTGACGCCCGATGTGCAGCCTCGGCCCAACGCGCAGACCGTGGATCTGACATTTCGTATTCGACGTGGCGTACTCACAACGATTCATCGCATTAATATCAGGGGAAACTCGAAAACTGCGGATCGGGTGATTCGTCGCGAGTTGGCGATTATCGAGGGTGAACGCTACAACGAAACACGCTATCAAGAGTCCCGTCGACGGGTGATGTCCCTTGGATACTTTGAGCGCGTAGATGTGTCGACAGAGACGGTCGAGGGCCACCCTGATCGCGTGATCGTTAACGTTGAAGTGACCGAGAAACCAACGGGTACATTTCAGGTGGGCGCCGGCGTTTCCTCGGTCGAGACCTTTATTTTGACTGCTCAAATTCAGCAGCAAAACCTCTTCGGTCGCGGACAGGGATTCACGCTTCAAGCGCAACTGTCTCCGCTGCGGCAGATTTTTTCGTTTAGGTTTGTAGAGCCTTACCTGCTCGACTCGAACTGGACCGGTGCTGTTGATGTGTACAACACGCTTCGAGCGTTCGCTAACTTCAGTCGTACGGCGACAGGTGGTGCGCTCACCACGGGATATCCTCTTTTAGGGACCAACGACCTTCGTTTGAGCGCAAGCTATACCGCCGAGTACGTTGGGGTAAATCGAAGCGGCGCGTCAACGCTGTTGAACGGCCAGGCGGTACCCAACGGGTTCACCAACAACCCACCACTCAACAACATTTTTCGCAACGGCTTCACCAGCGCGTTAGGTCTCTCGCTGACAGCAGACACCCGTGACAATCGCATTCAGGCCACGTCAGGGATCTTTGCGCGAGTGGGCGTTGAGATCGCGGATCGGTTCACCGGATCGCAGTTCGAATACCTGCGATTTAGCGGCGCATTTCAGTTCTACGTGCCCCTGTTTTGGGGAATTATCTTCAAGGGCCGCGTGAACGCAGGTGCTGTGTACTCGCGAAGTCCAGATGGAGTTCCGCTGTCGGAGCGCTACTTCTTGGGCGGCATCATTGACGTGCGCGGTTATCGACTTCGAACGCTTGGCCCAATCGTTCAAGTGCCCTCGACGGTGGACTCTGGCTCAACGCTGCTCAACTTTAATCTCGGCGGCAACGCGCAGTTTTATTACAACACCGAGATTGAGTTTCCGGTGCCATTTATCGAGCGCGTCGGCCTCCGTGCGGTCATCTTTCACGACGCCGGAAACACATGGAACCTCGAGTCGCGCTACTGCGAAGGTGGTCGTACCGCGATGGGCGATCCGCAGCCAGTGACGTCTCCATGCGGCTTCAACCCGCTGCTTCTTCGAAGCTCGATTGGTGTTGGATTTCGTTGGTTCTCGCCGCTCGGACTGCTTCGATTTGAGTGGGGATTTCCGCTCAACAAGCTTCCCAACGAAGATCCAAGCGTGTTTGAGTTCACCATCGGCAACAGCTTTTAGGGACCTACATCATGGACAACGGTTCGCGCTGGGACGCAGTCGACGAAGCTATCGAACTGCTGCGAGAGAAAGATTATCTCGGGGCTGAGCGCGAGCTCAACGAAGTCCTTCGCACAGACCCCGCCAACCCCTACGCGTGGCATTTTCTTGGCGCGGTGCACTTTGAGCAGTCGGACTTTGACAAGAGCCTTCTGGCGTACCGCGAGGCCGTTCGGCTTTCGCCGAAGTACTACGGCGCCGTGTTGGGTTTGGCTCACTCGCTGCGAATGCTTGGTCGACTTGACGAGGCCATTGGCATCACCGAGAAAGTGATGAAGGTGATCCATGACGAGACTCAAAAAGAGGACGGCGACTCTCACTGGCTTCTGGCTCTTGCGTATGCTGCGAAAGGCAAAGTCGATCGAGCCATTCGCCACGCGGAGCTTTTCATGATGACCCATCCAGAGCTTGAAGTGCGCGGCGATGCCGAGGCTTTGCTGCAGTCGTTGCGGCTCAAAGCCAGGCCGCTCAAGAGCGTTGACTGACTGTTATTGCGGCTGAAAAATCGGTATACTCTGCCCATGTCTACCGAACCTTTGGATGCTCGCGAACAGCTCCACTCTAACGCAAGCGGCGAAGCCACCGCGGATGACCCCGTCATTGTGGCGATTCGTGAGGCGAAAGAGCGCTGGACTAAAACTGTTGTCGCGAAAGCCCACGCGAAGTTTCCTGCCCGTTTAGAGCGCTTTACGACGCTGTCCGACGTTGAACTGCCGGACGTGGTGACGCCGGCGGATGTGAAGTTTGACTACTTGCGCGATCTTGGTCTGCCAGGCGAGTACCCATACACCCGTGGAATTCAACCCACGATGTACCGCGGGCGCCTCTGGACGATGCGGCAATTTGCTGGCTTTGCAACGCCAGAGTTGACCAACGCGAGGTTTAAGTTTTTGCTCTCGCAGGGGCAAACGGGACTCTCGACGGCGTTCGATTTTCCAACGCTCATGGGTTATGACAGCGATTCTCCCAGATCGCTTGGTGAGGTCGGGATGTGCGGCGTTGCCGTGGATTCGCTGGCAGATATGGATGTCTTGTTTGACGGGATTCCGCTCGACAAGGTGACTACGTCCATGACGATCAACGGTCCGGCCATTGTCCTGATGTGCTTTTATGTCGCGCTCGCTGATGTTCGCGGGATCCCGCGTTCGGCGCTGGGTGGGACCATTCAAAACGACTGTCTCAAAGAGTTCATCGCGCAGCACGCGTGGGTTGTGGGTCCGCGCCCCGCCCTGCGAATCGTGACGGACATGATCGAGTTTGCGTCGAAAGAACTTCCGAAGTGGCATCCGGTGTCCATCAGCGGGTATCATATCCGTGAAGCTGGGGCCACCGCCGCGCAAGAGCTTGCATTTACCCTCGCCGATGGCATCGCGTACGTCCAGAGCGGTGTTGATCGTGGGTTAAATGTTGACGCGTTTGCCCCTCGGCTGTCGTTTTTCTTTGATGTCCACATCGATTTTTTCGAGGAGATCGCGAAGTTTCGCGCAGCGCGACGGATCTGGGCACGCACGATGAGAGAGCGCTTTGGCGCGAAGGTGGCTGAGAGCATGAAGCTGAA